>JALZAA010000150.1 GCA_030948625.1 Actinomycetota bacterium | reverse complement strand
TGATGTCGAAGTCGCTGATCACGCCATCCTTCAACGGCCGGATCGCGATGATGTTCTGGGGGGTGCGGCCGAGCATCCGCTTGGCCTCCGCGCCGACTGCCAGGATCGCCCCGGTCTTGGTGTCCTTGGCCACGACCGACGGCTCGCTGATGACGATGCCCCGACCGCGCACGTGCACGAGCGTGTTCGCGGTGCCGAGATCGATCCCGACATCGCGGGAGAACAGTCCCCAGAGGGCTTCGAACAAGCTGGACGCACCCTTTCCTCGAACGCGCGCTGACGATGTGAGGATAGAGCCCGCATCGCCCGCAGTTCGCGCGCGGAACGCTCGGTTCCCGGCTGGATGCGGGCTGCGACGATGGCGATCCCCGCTGTGGAACGATCCGATCGCGGAGCGGGTCACGGGGATGGAAGGGGGCCGCGCCGATCGGATGGTCCCGGTCGGCCGCGGGCCGAGCGTGGCGGGGCGAGTCCTCGGCTAGATGGCGATGGGAACGAGCGTGACGCGCGCCAGGTGCATCGCGACCGACACGACTACGAGACCGGGGGGACCTTCGTTCCGCACGAGGAGCAGAAGCCGGCCCCGGCCGCGATCGGGGCGCCGCACTGGGCGCAATAGCGGCTGGCCGACGGCGCGCCGGTCGGGCCCTCGCTCACCTCGCGGAACTCACGAATGCCCTTGCCGAGCTGACCACCGATGTCAGTGAGCTTTCCCGGACCAAAGACGATCAGCACGATCACCAAGATGACGATGAGGTGCATCGGCTGGAGGGCGCCCATGCCCGCGAGGATACGACGACCGCTGGGGTCCCGCGCCGCTGGGCCCCCGGTGGATGGCGATCAGCGTCTCACTCGGCCGGTCGTTCGAGGCCGGCGACCAGGGCCTCGAGAGCCTCGACCCCGGCTTCGAGCGCCCGTCGGTAGGCGGGGTCGAGAGCGCCCAACGCCGTGACGATGCGGACGATCCGGGTGTCGCGTCCGCGGAGCACCGCGCGCTTCCCCGCGATCGTGGCCTCCACGCGCACGACCCGTCCGTCGTCGGGGTCCGACCGGCGACGGACCAAGCGATGACGCTCGAGGATGTCCACGGTCTTGGTCATCGCGGGCGCGCCCACGCCCTCACGTCGCGCGAGCTCGCCGATCGCCACGGGGCCGCCGAACACGACGGCCGTCAGCACGGCCTGATGTTCCCAGGCAAGGCCGCCTGGCGAACCGTCACGCAGTGCGCGCCCCAGGTGCACCGTCGCGGCGTTCAGTCGCCGCGCCAGGTCCCGCCGTGCGTCCACGAGGGCTAGCCTAGACACCCCACGCTCGGTGCCGTCCTTCACCTGGTGAAGGACGCTACGGACGTGCATGCGCTGCTCTTCGCCTCGCACTCGCGTTGTCGCGTTCGCGCGGCCTAGCGAGCGAGCTGCGCTGGCTCACCCCGCCGTCGGGCACCCGGAAGGCGCGACGCCACACCAGTGGCGGCCACCACCAGACCGCCGCCGATGAGCGCCGTGGCCGGCGGTCCGAGGAGCGTGACGAGGAGCCCCTGCTCGAAGAACCCCAAGGCCGGTCCGCCCACGAGCACGATCTGCAGCACGGATGTCATGCGACCACGAAGGCCGTCGGGCGTTCGCAACAGGATCAACGTCGATCGGGTGACTTCGGCGACGACGTTCGCGACGCCGACGGTGACGAGGAATATGAGTGAGAGCTCGAACGTCCGTGACATCCCGAATCCGAGCACGGCGAGGCCACCCACCGCGGTCGCCAGGAGCGCGACGCGGACGCTCGCGGGTGCAGCGCCGAACAGCGCGAACCCCAGCCCTGCAGCCAAGGCACCGACCGACGATGCCGCAAACAGCAGCCCCAATTGCGGACCGCTGACCGCCAACACGTCGCGGGCAAAGATCGGAAGCAGCGCACCCAAGGTCCCGACCGTGTTCGGCGCGACAGCGGTCACGATGAGCGCGAACACGACCGGGTCGTGTCGGACGTACGACAGCCCTTCCTTCAGGAGCGCAACGCCGCGCGCGGCACTCGCGGCGTTCGTGGCGACGGATGGCACACGCGCGGTGAGGACGATGGCGGCGACCAGCAGACTGACCGCGCCGGCGAAGGGCACCGCAGGGCTGAACGAGCCGAGGAGGACACCGGCGATCCCCGGCCCCACGGTGAAACCGACCAAACGCGCGATCGTCCCGAGGGCGATGGCGCTCGGGACATCGGCTGCCGGCACGATCGCCGTCGCCAGCGCCGACCGTGCGGGTGCTTCGAATGACGCCGCTACGGCGGTCGCGACCACCATTCCGTAGGTCAGGGGGAGCGAAAACAGCCCGAGTCCGGTCGTTACCGCAAGGGTCGCCGCGACGAAGAGCAGGACCGCCTGGCTC
>JALZAA010000147.1 GCA_030948625.1 Actinomycetota bacterium | reverse complement strand
GGAGGCGGCGGCGCGGGCCGAGCTGGTCTTCAACCTCGCCGGGCAGGTGAGCCACGTCGACTCGATGGCGCGGCCGCTGTTCGACCTCCAGATGAACACGACGAGCCAGCTGGGGTTCTTGGAGATACTGCGCCGGGTGGGCTCGCGGGCCCGTGTCGTCTACACGTCGACGCGCCAGATCTTCGGACATCCCCGGTACCTCCCGGTCGACGAGGACCATCCGGTGTCTCCGGTAGACGTGAACGGCGTGACGAAGCACGCGGCGGAGCAACTTCACCTGCTGTATGGCGAGCTGTACGGGATCGAGGCGACGTCGGTTCGTCTCACCAACGTGTACGGCCCGCGGCAGCGCCTCTTGGGGGACATGCAGGGCTTCTTGCCGATCTTCGTGCGCCGGGCCCTGACCGGGGAACCGATTTCGGTCTTCGGGGACGGCGCCCAGGAGCGCGACTGCCTCTACGTCGACGACGTCGTCGAATGCCTCCTCCTGGCGGCCGTGTCCCCGGACGCACCCGGTGAGGTGTTCAACGTCGGCAACGACGAGCGCCTGACGCTGCGAGAGATCGCCGAGGCCGTCGTGGATGCGGCCGGGTCCGGCTCCGTCGAGTCGGCGCCGTGGCCGCCCGGCCGTGACGCCATCGACATCGGCTCGTACTACGGCGACTCGTCCAAGGCCAAGCGACTGCTCGGTTGGGAGCCGCGTACCCCGTTCCAGAGGGGTATCCGCGAGACTGTCGAGTTCTTCCGATCCCACGCCAAGTGGTATCTCTGAACCCGTCCGGCGTCGCCCAACGATCGCGTGAACTGCCTGCATGACTCTTTCGCGGCAAGACGAGCGCACCACACCGGGCTCCGTCGTCACCCTCGAGCCGGCGTCGCGCTCCACGACAACCGAGACACAAGAACCCCCGTCTGTCGCGCCTGTCCGGCCATCAGGTCTCGGCCGGGTGCTCTGGCTCTATATCGGTTCCCGCGCTCTGGTGCTCGCCGCCGCCGGCTTCGCCGCCCTGCAACTGCGGGACCCCGGCGCCGGACCGTGGCCACAGCTGCCGGCGCCATGGGTGCCCATCTTGCGGGCGCTCGGACGCTGGGACAGCGCCTGGTACATGCACCTCGCGAACCGCGGCTACGGCCACACGCCGGCGCTCCCCGGCAGGGACGCCGGCTACGCGTTCTTCCCGATGTATCCCTGGGTCCTTCGCGTCGTCTCGGTGGTCACCTTCACGCCGTCGATGATCACCGCGCTGCTCCTTTCCCTTGTCCTGGGGGGAGTCGCGACGGTCCTCTGCTGGGTGATCGTCCGCGACTCGATCGGGGCCGCGGCCGCGCATCGCGCGGTGGCGTTCTTCTGCTTCTTTCCCGGTGCGTTCGTGCTCTCCATGGCATACGCCGAAGCGCTCATGATCGTCGCAGTCGCGGCATCTCTGCTCGCGCTGATGCGCCGCCGATGGGTGATGGCCGGCGTGTTCGCCGCGGTCGCGACCGCGACGAGACCGAATGCGGTGGTCATCATCGCCGCAGCCATGTGGTGCGCGATCGCGGCGTGGCGGCGCGGGGAAGGTCGTCGTCCGTTCCTTGCCCCGGCGATCTCCGCCGTCGGCTGGCTCCTCGTCGTCGTGTATCAGTGGTTGCAAACGGGTCACGTCTTCGAGTGGCTCCGGGTCGAGCGCAATGTCTGGCACGATCACTTCGGGTTCTCGACCGAGGCTCTCCACCGGCTCGGCCAGTTCCTCATCTCAGGACCGATCGGCCTTCATGAGGGACAGCTCAACGACCTCGTCTGGGCCGCGGGACTCCTCCTCGGGCTGATCGGGGTGTGCGTGCTGATACGCAGCGCGCTCCCCGCCGTCCTGAAGGTCTACGGCATCGGCGCCTTCGCGTTCGCGTGCTTCTCGTTCAACGTCGGCCCTCGTCCGCGCCTCCTCCTGGCTGCCTTTCCGATCGTGCTCGCCCTGGGCATCGCGGTGCGCGGCAGGCTCTTCCGCGTGATGCTGGTCGCGTCAGCGATCGGCCTCGCGGCGCTCAGCGTGGTGACGTTCACGACGATTGCCGCCGTCCCATGATCACAGCGCCGACCGACGTCGATGTCGTCGCCGTCGAGGATCGCACGGCCGTCGTCGTCCCGCCCGCCCCGACGTCGGGCGCGCCGCAAGCCGACGAGAATCACACGTTCCTCCGGGCGGCGCTCCTCGTCTGCGGCCTTGCCTTCCTCGTCGCCTACGTAGGCATTGCGCTGTTCCGCTGGCGGTACCCGTACGAGCTGGAGTGGATGGAAGGCGGGGTGCTCGGCCATGTGCACCGGGTCCTCGACGGCCAGCCCCTCTACGGCGCGCCTTCGCTGCGGTTCACGCCCTTCATCTACGCACCGCTCTACTACTACGCCTCAGCCGGCGTGGCATGGTTGCTCGGGCCGAACCTCTCGACACTCCGTCTCGTGTCGATCCTCGGGTCGGTGCTGGCCCTGTGGGCGATCTACCGCCTCGTCACCGACGAGACGAAGAGCCGGTGGGCGGGGCTCATCGGCGCGTGCCTCTTCGCCGCGTGCTTCCGGCTCGCCGGTGCGTGGCTCGATCTCGCCCGCGTCGACGCACTGTTCATGGGGCTGCTGCTCGCCGCGCTCGTGTGCGTTCGCGGCGTCGCATCACGCCGTCGCGCTCTCGTCGCCGGATTGCTCTTCGGCGCCGCGATCCTGACGAAGCAGGAAGCGCTCCTTCCCAGCCTGGCGGTGCTGCCATTCCTGTGGCGGAGGGGGCCGCGGCTCGCCGCGACGTACGGAGCCGCACTCGCCGCAGCCGTCGCCGTGCCGACCCTGTGGCTGCAAAACGCGTCGCACGGCTGGTTCCTCCAGTACATGGTCGTGCTCCCGACCCAGCACGCGATCGAGAAGGGCTCGGTGCTCGGCTTCTGGGCGCACGACCTCGTCCAGCCGCTCGCCATTGCCGTCCTCTTCGCCGTCGCCGTCCTCGCGAGCATGCGAGGTGAGGCTCGACGCTTCTACGTGCCGGTCGTCGCGGCGTTGATCCTCGCCAGCTACTCCGCCCGTCTCCACACGGGCGGCTACGACAACGTCCTGCTTCCCGCATACGCGGGAGTCGCCATCGCGTTCGGGATCGGCTGCCA
>JALZAA010000131.1 GCA_030948625.1 Actinomycetota bacterium | reverse complement strand
GGCGCTCGATCTTGTCGCGGACCTGCTCGAACGTGGGGACGTCCTCGCCGACGGTCGCCGACAACTGCGTCATCGCCGTGTTCATCTGCTCCTGCATCTTCGCCTGGTCGAGTTGCGACAGGAGCTTTTGGCGCTCGGTGAGCTTCTTCTGCAGCGCGGCCGAGTTCTGCGCCACCGCCGCCTTCGCCTGCTCGGCGGCCTGGGTGGTCTGCTGCAGCTGGTTCTTGAGATCGGCGACCTCGCGCTCGAGGGCGATGATCTTGTCCGCGAAGGCCTCAGCTGCCTGCGTGTAGCTGGCGACCTTGTCGGTCTTGCCGTCACGGGTCGCCTCGTCGGCGAGGAGCAGCGCCTGGCGAGCTGACGCGTTCGACTTCTCGTACTCCTCGACGGCCCGCTCGAGCCGCATCTGCGTCTGCTTCTGGTTGGCGATGACGTTGGCCGCCTGCTCGGTGAGACGGCGTTGCTGCTGCTGCGCTTCCTCGATCGCCTGCTCGAGCTGGATCTTGGGGTCGGCCGACTCCTCGAGCTTGCCGGAGAGCTGTGCCCCGAGGTACTTCCACCAGCGCCTGATCGCCTTCCACATACGCGAGCGATCCTACGCCGTGCCCGTCGCCGTCGCCCCCCGTCCCGCCCGGCCCACTTCGTCGAGTGCCGAGCGCAGCGACTCCATCTCGCCCACCAGGCTGTCGACGTCGCCGCCGAGACCGGTCAGCGCGGCGGCGTCCTCGGCGCTCAACGACAGCTCGACGGCGCGCGCCACCGCCTCGTCGAGCCGCGCGTTCAGCAGCTCCAGACGCGACCGCGCGTCCTGGGCCACGGTGCCGAGCCGCTGGGCCGACAGCACCTGCGCCTGCAGCGCCTCGAGCTTCTGCAGCGCCTGCGCGTCCATGCCGTGCCGGCTCAACTCGTCGGCCAGCGCCGGATGGTCGCGGATGCTCTCGCCCTGCTGCACGCGCTCGCGCAGCTCGGCCGGGATGTGGAAGGCGTCGAGCCCGTGCATGAGGTCCGACCACGCCACTCCGGTCTGGAGGCCGGCGAGCCCGGTCTCGAGCGCCGCGCCTCGCCGCGCGATGCGGTAGCACTCGCGCACGCCCGCATCGAGACGGGCACCGATCTCGGTCAGCCGGTCACGCAAAGGGCCCGGGTCCGTGGTGGCGACGGCGCGGTCGTACCGCCGCTGCGCTTCCATCGCGTCCTTCATGTACGCGCGCCACGGCTGGCTCAGGTGGGCGAGGTCGATGCGCTCGGGACGCTTCTTGCGCGGCAGCCCGAACGCGACGCGCACGCCGTACGCAACCAGTCCCACGACGACGGCCAGCGGCAGTCCGACGCCGGCCACGACGCCCACCGCCGTCCCGGCTCCGGCGAGCAGCACCGCCGACGGGGCGGTCACCGCCTCCGCCGTCTTGCGGTTCTTCAGGTGCTCGGGCAGCCGATCGACGAGTCCCATTCGGACAACCCGGTCAGAAGTTGCTCACGACGGCGAGGAACACCTTGTTGATGCTCTTCGGATCGGCGGCGTCGTAGACGGTCGTGTTCGTCGCCTCGGCGATGCGCTTGAGCGTCGGAAGGTCGGCGCCCTGGCCGTACGCGATCGGGAAGACGCGTACCGGGTTGCTCACCTGGCCCTCGTTGCGCGCCCGCAGCTGGTGCAGCAGCCCGTCGAGGTCGTCATTGCGGTTGTCCTCGTTCTTGCCGTCCGTCAGGAGCAGCACCGCGTTGATCCGCTGCGCGTCGAACGTGTTGACCAGCTGCTCGTCGGCGGCTTTGGTGACCGTGTACAGCGGCGTTCCCTGGGTCGGGATCAGGTCGTTGATCTTCGCCGCCATACCCTCGCGCTGCGCGCCGATCGGGCCGATGGGCACGACCTCGAGGTAGTCGGTCGGTTCGGTGCGGCTGATCCCGGTCGAGAAGATCCACAGCCCGACGTCGTCGTCGGGTTTGAACTGGCCGAGCGCGTCCACCGCCGCCCTCTTCACGAGGTCCAGCTTGGACGCGCCCCGGTCACCGCTGGCCGCTTCGCCCATGGAGCCGGACACGTCGATCACCATCAGCACGCGGGCCGACTTGCGGTTCTGGCCCCAGCGGTCGATGAGCCCGACCAGCACCGGAGGCGCCGGCAGCTCGAGCCGCGCTTGGGGCTGGTTCGGGTCGACGCCGTACTTTCCCTCGATAGGGGCACCGATGGAGACCTGGGGGTTCCCCGGGCGGAAACCGAACCGGAGGACGCGCTTCTGGTTGGCGGGCTGCTGGACGAACTGCTCGAACCTCGCCGCCGCCCGCTTCTCCTTCGCGCTGACCCAGGGGGCGTCGACCGTGATGAACGGGTTGTCGGAGAACAGCGTCCCTTCCTTCGGGTAGATCGCCACCAACGGCACACGCGGCGGCTTCGGCTTCTCGCCCGGGTCGAGGATCCCATCGGGGTTGCCGCGGTTGAAGTCGATCACCGACTTCTCCTCGACGGCGACCGCCGACACGTACGTGAGCCCGGTGCCGCGCTGGTCGGCGCGGTAGAGGCTGTTGAGGAAGGTGAGCGTCGTGTCGCCGTAGTGCACGACGGACGACTCGATGCTGCGGGCGAACTCGTCCACGGACGGCACGTTGAGGTCCTCGAGCGTGAGCCCGCTCGTCTTGCCCGAGCCCGCGTAGTACTGGGCGATCGTGGCGTTCAGCGCGCTGGTGGAGAAGTTCGGGTTCGTCTTGCCGAGGCGGAACGGTCCCCATTCCGGATGGCCGACCGCGCCCCAACCTGCGGGGTCGCGCGCCAGGGCGAGGATGTCGCCGTACCCGAGCGGCGTGTTCGGATAGCCCAACGCTTCGGCCATCGGTTGCGGCATTGCGATGACCAGTGGCGTGAGCATGAACGGCTTGCCCGCAGGCGCGATCGGCTTCTTCCCGTTGTCGGCGCGGCGCTGGTTCACGACCTCGCCCCACGCGCTGGCCGCCGGCGACCACACGACGGGCCGAGCGCCGTTCGCCTTCGGGTTGGGCCAGTCGTCTGCGAGCAACGACGCGCCCTCGCCCGAGGACTTCTTCGCCACCTTCACGGTGATGCACTCGCCGCCGACGTTTGCGCGATCAGAATCGTTGAAGCTCTTGGCCAGCCCCGTGAGCAGATCGACCTTCTCCGGGGATACCTGCATGTCGACGGTGATGCAGTCGGCCGCGGCTGCGGGTGCGATGGTGAGCGCGTGCACGGCGGCGGTAGCCAATGCGGTGACAACGAGCGCGCTCGTGGTGCGTCTCACTTCGGCACCCCTCGCCATGTGTCCTGCAGAGCGACGAGCACACCGGCGTCGCGGGGAAGGCCGGACTGCCGCGGTAGCGCCGGCGTGTCCCGCACGCCGCGCGCGTGGGACAGACCGGGGACGCGCCAGCCCGTGCGAGCCAGGGCCGACGCGAGGTCGGTGTCGCCGGCGAGGCTCTCGGCGTCGTCGCGGGCCGGTCCGGAGGCCACCGCGGCGACCACGACGTCGGCGGTGACCACCGGCTCAGGGTAGAGGAGCGTCAACTCTTTCCGGCGGTCGGGGGCGGCGGCGGCGATGGCAGGGCCGGCCTCGGCCTCGGTTGTCCCGACGACGTCGTAGGTCGCGGTCGGCAGCTGCTGGAGCATCTCCAGGAACGGGCTCGCGGGCGTGGAGGGCACGGCGCGTTCGATGCCGCTGAGCCAGTCGAGGTACTCGTTGGTCTCCAAGTCCGCGCGCGAGTAGTCCGTCGTGCCGAGAAACTCGCTCGTCGCCTGGCTCAGCACGAGCAGCGCGCCGGCGCTCGTCCCGGGGTCGCCGTATACCGGCTTCACCGTTCCCCACGCCGCCTGCCCACCGGGAAGGTCGGTCCAGGGGCGCCCGGCAACCGCGCCGACGCACTTCCAATCCACCTTGCCGGCGCACGCCGGCGTCGCCTCGAGCACCGGCGTGCGCTCGGCACGCACCACGAGCACGAGCGGCGACCGCGCGACGGGCTCGGACGCCGTTGCGAACATGGGACGCAGGTTGTTGACGCGCCGCTGCACGTCGACGATCTCGGGCCACGGCGACGGCGCGAGCCAGGCGTCGAAACCGACGCGGCCGCGCTCGGCGTCGGGCACGGCGGCCAGCGACTGTGCGGTCGTGCCCGCCGGCTCGACCGTCACGGCCACGTCGGCGTTGTCGGCGAGGTCGGTGCACGCGGCCTCGAGCTCCGTTGTGCACAGCAGCCGCACCGTGCTGCCGCCACCACCGCCGCTGTCATCGATGCGGCTTCGCACGTACAGCGCGACGACCACCATCAGCACCGCCACGACCGCCGCGCCTACCCGTCGCACGCTGGGAGGTTATGCGGGCGTTATTGCGGCATGTCGGCGGCCGTGAGCGTGACGAGCTCGTGATCGCTCACGCGCGGCAGGTCGACGACCCGGCTCGCCTGACGGGTCACCGCCTGCTCGAACACGTTGCGGACGAGACGTGCGTTGCCGAAGCTCGGCCCGCGCTGCTGGCCGGACAGCCATGCCCGCAGGCGGGCTTGCGCCGATGCGTCGAGGTCGTAGTGGCTCTCCTTCCCCATCGCCACGCAGATCGACACCATCTCGTCGTCGCTGTAGTCGGGGAACTCGAGCGTCTTCGGGAACCGGGACCGGATGCCCGGGTTGGCGTCGAGGAACTCGGTCATCGGCGCCGGATATCCGGCCACGATCACCACGAGGTCGTCGCGATGGTCCTCCATCTGCTTCAGGAGCGTCGCGATCGCCTCCCGGCCGAAGTCCTGCTCGCCCCCGTGCACGAGCGCGTACGCCTCGTCGATGAAGAGCACTCCGCCGAGCGCCCGCTCGACGGCCTCGTTGACCTTGGTTGCCGTCTGGCCCACGTAGCCGGCCACGAGCCCCGACCGGTCGGTTTCGACGAGCTGGCCCTTCGACACGACGCCCAGCGTGTGGAAGATCTGGGCGAGCAGGCGGGCGACCGTGGTCTTGCCCGTGCCGGGGTTGCCGACGAAGACGAGGTGACGGCTCTGGTCGACGACGGGCAGCTTCCGCTCTCGGCGCAGGTTCTCGACGCGGATGAGGTTCGTCAGCAGGCGCACCTCCGTCTTCACCGCCGCGAGGCCGACGAGCGCGTCGAGCTCCGCGAGCAGTTCGTCCAGCGGCCGCGCCGCCGGCGCCGCGCGATCTTCCAGCGGCTCGGGCTCGCCGACGCCGCGCGGCATGTCGGCCGGCCGCGCGATCTTCGCCGCCGCCAGGCGTCGCAGCATCATCGACCGGAGCGTGTCGACCGCCAGGAGCCTCTCGCGCGTCGGGACTTCGTCGATGGCGGCGCCGGCGTGGGCGACGCGCAGCGCTGCTTGGTAGTAGCGCCAGCCGTTGGCGGTGCCGTGCCGGCTGTCGGCGGTGACGACGGTCTCGAACAGCGGCGACGGCGTGATCGGCCAGGCGCGGAACTGGCGAATGGCATCGCCGGTGCGAAGCTGCTGCGGCGTCACGCCGCGGAGCGCGTCGAACCACGGGGCCAGCGCCGTCGCGAACGCCCTGAGCTCGGTGTCGCTGAAGCGCCCGTCGCTGGCGATCACCGATGCTGCGATCGCCTGCGCCTCGAGGGCGGCGTCGCGTTCCAGTGCCGTCCCCGGCGGGGCGCCCGCGCGCCCACCCAGGTCGACGAGCACGTCGGTGATCTCGTCGACGAACTGCCGGACCGGCTCGGCCAGAACGTTCGCGCCGCCGGGCATCAGCGGGCCGCGAGCGTGGCGGTGAGCCACGGCATCGCCGTCGCCAGGAACTGATCGGGCACCTCGAGCTGGGGCACGTGTCCGCAGTTGTCGATCACCGCGAGGGCGAAGTTGGGCCGGCGCGCCGCGAGGGCGCGGGCGGCCGCCAGCGGCACGAGCCGGTCGTTGTCGCCGTGCACGATCAGGGTGGGCGCGGTGACCCGAGCCTCGTCGGCGCGCATGCCGCGCGACAGATACCAGAACAATGCCCGGGCCGACTCGGCGTACGCGGCGGGTGCTTCGGGGAAGGACTGGCGCGTCGTCGCCAGGTCGATGAGCCGCCGCCGGAGCGCGGGGTCGAGCCGGGCCGGCTCGCACAGCGTCAAAGCAAGGGTCTGGTCGACGAGCCGCTCGGGCCCGAGCAGGCGCGCTCTCGCCGCCAGCACGAGCGAGCCGAGTTGCGGCACCATCGTCGGCGCCAGGCGCGCCATGAACACCCATTGCGCCGGGTTCACCGCCGGTCGGGGCAGCGCGGGGTCGACGAGCACGAGCGCGCGCACCAGATCCGGATGACGCGCCGCCAGTCCCACACCGAGCGCCCCGCCCATCGAGTTGCCCACGACCGCAGCGGGACCGGACTGCTCGAGCAGTGCGCGCAGCAGGCGGCCGTGCGTCCCCATCGTTGCACGCCGGCCCGCTGGAACCCGCGTGAGGCCGAACCCCGGAAGGTCGACGGCCGTGACGGTCGCGTGCAGCCGCTCGGCCATCTCGGGCGCGACCGGCTCCCAGCTGATCGCGTGCCCGCCGAGGCCGTGGACCAGCAGGACCCGCGCGTCGCCGTCGCCCCACTCGGTTGCGTGGACGCGGAACCCGTCGACGTCGAGCCAGCGCTCCTGCCCCTGATCGTTCATTGCGGTTCCACGTCCGCCTCGTTGTCGCCGTCGCCAGCTCCGGCTTTGC
>JALZAA010000099.1 GCA_030948625.1 Actinomycetota bacterium | reverse complement strand
GGTCGTGGCTGGAGCGGTCGGTGCTGCGCGACCTGGACCTTGTGCTCATCGGGGCGACGCTGCTGATCAGCGCCCTCGGTGTCCTCATGATCTACTCGGCGACGCGGGAGCGCCTGGCCGCCAAAGGGATCGACGAGCTCTATTTCGTCAAGCGACAGGGTGCAGCGGTCGCCGTCGGCCTGCTGGTGATGGGCGTGATCCTCGCGATCGACTACCGGAAGCTGCGCGACTACTCGCTGTTCGCGTACTGCGCCACCGTGCTCCTTCTCCTCGTCGTGCTGTCGCCCGCCGGCTCGAACAGCCGAGGGGCGCAGGCGTGGTTCCAGTTCCCGGGCGGGTTCCAGCTCCAGCCGTCGGAGTTCGCGAAGTTCGGGATCATCGTCGCGTTGGCCGGCTACGCCAACGCGCACCGCGGCGAGATGGACTCGTGGCGAATAACGATGACGATCGGGCTCGCCATCGTCCCGATCGTGCTCGTCATGCTCCAACCCGACTTCGGGACGGCGATGGTGCTCGGCCTGATCGTGATCGCGCTGCTCGCGGTTGCGGGAGCGAGGATCCGACACCTTGTCGTCCTCGCCCTGCTCTCGTTGACGTTCCTCGTCGCGATCGTCAACGTCGGGATGCTCGAGAAGTACCAGGTGGACCGGCTCACGAGCTTCGTCAGCCAGGGCAGCGACCGGCGCAACACCACGTACAACACCGACCAGTCGAAGATCGCGATCGAGAACGGCGGCTTCGACGGCCAGGGCTTCGGCAACGGCTCGCAGACGGCGGGCGGCTTCGTGCCGGAGCAGCACACGGACTTCATCTTCACGGCGGTGGGGGAGGAGTTCGGCTTCCTGGGCGGCGCGACCCTGCTGGGCCTGTTCGCGATCGTGATCTGGCGAACTTGGCGAGCCGCCATCGCAATCCGTGACTTCTTCGGCACGCTCGTCTGCGTGGGCGTGCTGGCGATGTTCGCGTTCCAGATCTTCGAGAACATCGGCATGACCATGGGGATCATGCCGGTGACCGGCATCCCGCTCCCGTTCATGAGCTATGGCGGCTCGAGCACGATCACCGCGTTCGCCCTCGTCGCCCTCGTCGCGAACGTCTCGATGCGCCGCTTCCGCTGACAGCTGCTCGTCACAGCCCCGAAATCCGGCGATCCAGTACCATGGGGTCAGATGTCAAGCCTGTGGCAGCGGATCGAACCGCTCCTGGCCAGGGTCGAGAAACCAGCTCGCTACATCGGAATGGAGCAGGGTGCGGTGTCGCCGAGGCACCGCCCGGACGACGTGTCCTGGCTCCTGGTCTATCCCGACACGTACGAGGTGGGGCTTCCCAATCAGGGGCTCCAGATCCTCTACGAGATCCTGAACGAACGCGACGACGCCGTCGCCGAGCGGTCGTACGCGCCCTGGGTGGACCTCGAGGGTGAACTCCGCCGCCACGACATCCCCCTGTTCTCGGTGGACACGCACCGGCCCGCAGGCAGCTTCGACGTGATCGCCTTCAACCTCTCCGCCGAGCTCGTCTACACGAACGTCCTGAACTGCCTTGATCTGGCCGGCGTGCCGGTCCGGAGCGAGCGCCGCCGGCCCGACGACCCGATCGTCGTGGCGGGCGGGCACTGTGCGTTCAACCCCGAGCCCATGGCCGACTTCGTCGACGCCTTCGTGATCGGCGACGGCGAGGAGCCGATCGGGGAGATGACCGACGTCATCCGGGAGTGGAAGCGCTCGGGCCGCACCGGACGCGAGGGCGTGCTCCGGGAGCTCGCGACGATCCCCGGCGTCTACGTGCCCGCGATGTACGAGGTCGAGTACGACGGGCCGTTCATCAGTGAGGTGCGTCCACGCTTCCCCGACGTGCCCGAGCGCGTCGACAAGCGCACGGTGGCCGACCTCGCCGATTGGCCGTACCCGAAGCGCCAGCTCGTGCCGCTCGTCGAGGTGGTCCATGACCGCCTCAACGTCGAGATCTTCCGGGGGTGCACGCGGGGTTGCCGCTTCTGCCAGGCCGGCATGATCACCCGCCCGGTGCGGGAGCGGCCCGAGGAGCAGGTGCGCACGATGGTGCAGGACGGCCTGCGTCGGACGGGCTACGACGAGGTCGCCCTCACGTCGCTGTCGAGCGCGGACTTCTCGGGCATCGACGGGGTCGTCGCCGACCTCGTCAACAACCAGGAGGGCACCGGCTGCGTGAGCCTCTCGCTGCCGTCGTTGCGGGTCGACGCGTTCACGGTCGGCATCGCGAGCCAGATCCAGAAGGTGCGCCGCACGGGGCTCACGTTCGCTCCCGAGGGTGGCACGTGGCGGATCCGGCAAGTCCTCAACAAGCTCATCACCGAGGACGATCTGTACTCCGCGGTCGAGGGGGCGTACTCGCAGGGCTGGCGCAGAGTGAAGCTGTACTTCCTCACCGGGGTTCCCACGGAGATGGACGACGACACGCGCGGCATCGCCGAGCTCGCACGCAACGTCGTGGCCATCGGTCGCCGGTACAACAAGCAGGCGAGTTGCACCGCGTCGATTGGCGGATTCGTACCGAAGCCGCACACGCCCTTCCAGTGGTTCGGTCAGAACGGTGTGCGCGAGATGCACCGCAAGATCGAGTTGCTGCGAGGCGCGGTCCGCAAGTCCGGCGTGCAGCTCCGCTGGCACGACCCCGAGGCGACGTTCGTCGAGGGCATCGCCAGCCGGGGTGACCGGCGCATCGGACGGGTCATCGAGCGCGTCTGGCGGGACGGCGGCACGTTCCAGGAGTGGAGCGAGGGGTTCGCGCTCGGCCGATGGACCGACGCGATGGCGGCCGAAGGCCTCGACGCCGACTGGTACGTCACCCGGCACCGGACCGAGGACGAGATCCTGCCCTGGGATCACATCTCGGCCGGCCTGCACCGCGACTTCCTGTGGCAGGACTGGCAGGCCGCCCTGCACGAGCACGGCGTCCCCGATTGCCGCTGGACACCGTGCTACGACTGCGGGGTGTGTACCGACTACGCGCTCGAGCACGTCGTCGCGTCACCGGTCGCGCCCGCGGGAGGCAGCCAGGGCACGGGCCAGGACCTGAGCAGCGGTGGCGACACGCCGGTGCAGTTCCTCGGCCTGCGCGACAAGGCGGGTGCTCGTGCGGGGTGACGCGGGGTTCCCGGTCCGGCTTCGCTTCGGGAAGCACGGCAAGGTGCGGTTCATTTCCCACCGCGACGTGGCGCGGGCGTTCGAGCGAGCGTTCCGCGTCGAGCAATTGCCGCTCGCGTTCACGCAGGGCTTCTCGCCCCGGCCCAAGGTGAGCTTCGGGCTTGCCCTGTCTGTCGGGCACGAGAGCGACGCCGAGTATCTCGACTTCGAGTTGGTCGAGCCGGTGCCGCTCGAGGCGCTGGCACGCAGGCTGTCCGGTGCGTTGCCCGAAGGGATCGACGTGACCGGCGTCGTGGGGCTCGCCGACCGCGCACCGTCGTTGCAGGACTCGGTCACCACGGTGAACTACCGGGTGACCGTGACCCGTGACGCCGGCTCGCCGGAGGCCGAGGAGGTCGCGTCGCTCCTCGATCGGGCGATGGCCCGCTCCGCCCTGCCGGTCACCCGCACTCGCAAGGGTCGAGAGGTCACCGACGACCTTCGGCCTATCGTGCGAGCCATGACCGTCGAGGGCGTCGCCGATCTGGGCCCCGTCATCGACTTCGAACTGTCCACCAACCCGCGTGGTGCCCGGCCCGCCGAGGTGCTCGCCGCAGTCGGCGGCGAACTCGTCGACCGCCAGGTGCTGCGCACGAACCAATGGATCGAGCGCGGCGGCGCGCGGCTGGAGCCGCTCGAAGCCGACGCGCGTCAGCGCGTGCCGGAGGCACGCGCCTCATGAGAGAAGGATTCAATGTCCGACGAGACTCGTACGGAGGCCCAGGAGGCCTCCACCGAACACGACACGGCCGCAGCGCCGGCTGAAGGAGCCGGCAGCCCGACCGAGACTGACCAGGAAGCAACCGCCGCCGGTGGTGGCGCAGCAAAGCCGGCCGGGGGCACCGCCAAACGCCGCCGACGTCGCGGCTCTCGCGGCGGCCGGAACCGGCGCAAGCCCAAGTCGGCAGCCTCGGCCGCCGGCGCCGCAGCCAAGGACCCGTCCGAGGCGGGCGAGGACTACACCGACGCCGCCGCCGACCGCGGCCTGACCTCTGAAGACGTCGCCGCCGACGCCCGCGAAGAGGCGGGTCTGGCGGACGCCGAAGCGGGCGCGGTCACGCCCGAGGCTGCCGACGCGCAAGTGCCGGTCAAGCCGAAGATCGGCGACACGCGTCCTGCCCCGCCGAGCACCGGTGAGGGCGACGGCAGCGGCGACGGCGACAAGCCGCGCACTCGACGCCGGCGCCGGGGCGGGCGCGGCCGCGGGAGAGGCCGGGGCTCGGCGCGCACCACCGAAGACGCGCCGACCAGGGCCGTGCGTGCCGACCTCGGCGTCGACGACTCGATCCCGGTCGAGGAGCTCGACGACACCGTGCTCGAGCGGCGCAGGGGCCGGACCCGAAAAGGGCGCCCCGCGGGCCGCTACATGATGGCTGTGCACGTCCGCGACGACCGGCGGACGCACATCGCCGTGCTCGAAGGTCGCAGCCTCGTCGAGCACTACGTCGGCTCGCTCGAGCCTGAAGACACCGCCATCGACGGCAACATCTACGTGGGCAAGGTGCAGAACGTGCTCCCGGGGATGGAGGCTGCGTTCGTCGACATCGGCACCCCGAAGAACGGCGTCCTATACCGCGGTGACGTCGCCTTCGACCCCGGCGACGTCGAAGAGAGCCACCCTCGCATCGAGCGGCTGCTCAAGAACGGTCAGGCCGCGATGGTGCAGGTCACGAAGAACCCGATCGGGGCCAAGGGCGCGCGCCTGACCCAGGAAGTGAGCCTCGCGGGCCGGTTCGTCGTGATGGTGCCGGGCGAGCCCGAGACCTACGGGATCTCGAAGCGTCTGCCCGACGACGAGCGCAAGCGTCTGCGGCGCGTCCTCGAGGGTCTGCGGCCGCGCGACGCCGGGTTGATCGTCCGCACCGCCGCCGAGGGGGCGACCGAGGTCGAGCTCCAACGGGACGTCGAACGGCTGCGGGCCCAGTGGGAGGAGATCTCCAAGCTGGCTTCCCGGGCCAAGGCGCCCGCGCTCCTGTACCAGGAGCCGCCGCTCGTCGTCCGCGTGATCCGCGAGGAGTTCACCAAGGAGTACCGCGGCGTCGTCATCGACGACCGTGACCTCTACGAAGAGGTGCGCGGCTACGTCGAGGCGATCGCGCCGGAGCTGGCCGATCGGGTCGAGTACTACAACCCCGACGAGGAAGGCCTGCCGCTGTACGAGCGGTTCCACGTGCAGGAGCAGCTGCTCAAGGCCCTCGACCGCAAGGTGTGGCTGCCGTCCGGCGGCTCGCTGATCATTGAGGGCACCGAGGCGCTGACCGTCATCGACGTGAACACCGGCAAGAACGTCGGCCGGTCCAACCTCGAGGAGACGGTGTACCGCAACAACCTCGAGGCGGCCGAAGAAGTCGCGCGGCAACTCCGCCTGCGCGACATCGGCGGGATCATCGTCGTCGACTTCATCGACATGGAGATTCGCCAGAACCGCGACGACGTCATGCGCTCATTCCGGGCCGCGCTCGCCCGCGACAAGACCCGCACTCAGGTGTTCGACATCTCCGACCTGGGCCTCGTCGAGATGACGCGGAAGCGCATCTCCGAGGGGCTCGTGGAGACCTTCAGCCGCACCTGTCCGACGTGCGAGGGGCGCGGGTTCCTCCTCGACGAGGCGTTGCTGCAATGAGGGATCGCAGGCGGCATCGGATACGCTGTCGCGGTTCCGAGATCTGTCCGAGGACCTGACGCGCCATGTATGCAGTGATCAGCAGCGGTGGAAAGCAGTACCGCGTCGAAGAGGGGCAGCAGCTCGCGGTCGAGCGTCTCGGCACCGCCGGCGAGGTCGACCTCTCCCCGGTCCTCGTCGTCGACGGCGACCGGGTCCTGGCCACCCCCGACCAGCTGGCGGCGGCCAGCGTCAAGGGTCGGGTGATCGGCGACTCCCGGGGCCCGAAGATCGACGGCTTCACCTATAAGCCCAAGACGAACCAGCGGCGCCGATGGGGGCACCGCCAGCGGTACTCGCTGATCGAGATCACCGCGATCTCGTCCGGCGGCGCCCGCCGGGCGCCCGCAACGCAACGCGCCGCGGCCGACGAGCCGGTCGAGAAGGCTCCCGCGGCCAAGAAGGCGCCCACCAAGAAGGCCGCGACGGCGAAGAAGGCCCCGGCCAAGAAGGCGCCGGCCAAGAAGGCGCCGGCCAAGAAGCGGCCGGCCAAGAAGTAACAGGTAGGCTGGCAACACTATGTCGAAGAAAAAGGGCGCCGCTTCCTCCCGCAACGGGCGTGACTCCGCCTCGCAGCGACTCGGCGTGAAGGTCTCGACCGGCACCTCGGTGCGCGCGGGCACGATCATCGTGCGTCAGCGCGGCACGCGGTTCCACCCCGGCGACAACGTGGGCCGTGGCGGCGACGACACGTTGTTCGCCACTTCCGACGGCGTCGTCCGGTTCGGTCACCGCCGCGGCCGCAAGCTCGTCGAC
>JALZAA010000071.1 GCA_030948625.1 Actinomycetota bacterium | reverse complement strand
CGATCACTCGGCCGCGGTGAGGACGAGGCTCGCGTTGTGCCCGCCGAACCCGAACGAGTTCGAGATCGCGGGCTTGGAACCGACCTCACGCGGAGACCCCGCCACGACGTCGAGCTCGATGCCGTCGCCGAGGTGCTCGAGGTTGGCGGTCGGCGGCACGATGCCGTCGCGCACGGCCAAGAGCGTCGCAACCGCCTCGACCGCGCCCGCGGCGCCGATCAGGTGTCCGGTCACGCCCTTGGTCGAGGTGACGGGGGGCGGCGAGTCCCCGAAGACCTTCCGGACCGCTTCGGCTTCGGCGGCGTCGTTGAGCTCGGTCGACGTGCCGTGCGCGTTGACGTGCCCGATCTCCGACGCGTCCATGTCGGCGTCGTCGAGCGCCATCTGCATGCAAGCTGCGGCGCCGGCTCCGCCGGGCGAGGGCGCGGTGATGTGGTAGGCGTCGGCGTTACGGCCGTAGCCGACGACTTCGCCGTAGATCGTCGCGCCGCGAGCGCGAGCGCGATCGAGCGACTCGAGGACGACGCACGACGCGCCCTCACCGATCACGAAGCCGTCGCGATCCGCGTCGAACGGACGAGACGCGCGCTTGGGATCCTCGTTGCGGCTGCTCAGCGCACCCATGCGGGCGAACGCGGCGATCGTGAGCGGCGTGACGGCCGCTTCGGTGCCGCCGGCCATGACGACGTCGGCCGTCCCGTCGCGGATCAGTCGCGCGCCCTCACCGATAGCGTGCGCGCCGGCGGAGCACGCGGTCGCGACGCACAGGTTGGGGCCCGTCCAACCAAGCTGCATCGCGACGACACCTGCGGTTGCGTTGGGCATCATCATGGGCACGAAAAACGGGCTGACCCGCGACGCGCCCTTCTCGATATAGATGCGCTCGTTCTCTTCGAGGGTATGCAGCCCGCCGACGCCGGTTCCGATGATGACCGCGCAGCGGCTCGGGTCGGCGCCGAGCTCACCGGCATCGCCGAGCGCGTCGGCGGCCGCGCCGAACCCGAGTTGGGTCACGCGGTCCTGGCGACGCGACTCCTTGGGCCCGAAGTACGGCACCGGGTCGAAGTCGCGGACTTCGCCCGCGAACTTGATCGGCAGCTCGGAGGGATCGAAGTTCTCGATGGTGCGCGCCGTCGATTCGCCCGAACGCAAGCGCGTCCAGAAGGCTTCCACGTCGGTCCCGGCGGGAGTCTTGACGCCGAGTCCTGTGACGGCGACGCGCGGCCGAGCCGGTTGCTCGCTGGCACTCATGCGCCGGCGCTCGCCTTGGACATGACGAGGTCGACCGCCTGGCCGACGGTCGTGACGTCTTCGAGCTCCTCTTCGGGCACGGAGATGTCGAAGCGCTCCTCGAGCCCCATCACCAGCTCGACGAGGTCGAGGCTGTCGGCGTCGAGGTCCTCCTTGAAGCGTGCGCCCTCGGTGACCTTGTCGGGCTCCACGCTCAAGATCTCGACGGCGACCTCGCGCAGCACGCCGATTGCTTCGTCACGTTCCACTGAGTCCTCCTGTTGCGTCTTCGAACGGTCGCGGACGGGTCAATGTCCCATTCCCAGGCCCCCGTCGACGGGGACCAGAGCTCCGGTGACGTAGCCGGCGAGGTCCGAGCACAAGAAGGAGACGACGGCGCCCACCTCCTCCGGCTTGCCGAACCGCCCCAACGGCACCGCTTCTTGCGCCGCGACCTGCCACTCCTCGGAGAGGCCGTCGGTCATGGCGGTCACGATAGGCCCGGGTGCGACGACGTTGCAGGTGACATTGCGGGGGGCCAGCTCCCGGGCCACCGAGCGGGAGAGGCCGAGCAGGCCCGCCTTCGCGGCGGCGTAGTTCGCCTGACCGGGGCCGCCCCGATGGGCTCCGACCGAGGAGATGTTGACGATTCGGCCCCAGCGGCCTCGCATCATCTTCGGCGTCGCACGGCGGATCGTATGGAACGCGCCGGTCAGGTTCGTGTCGATCACCGTCTGCCACTGTTCGTCGGTCATGCGCGCAACGAGGCCGTCGTGCGTCGTGCCGGCGTTGTTCACCAGCAGCTCGACAGCCCCGAGGGCGCCTTCGATCTCGCCGAATGCGTTGTCAACCGCGTCGGGATCGCGCACGTCTGCGCGTACCGCGAGGGTGTCTGCGCCGGTCTCCTCGATTGCGCCGCGAGTCTCTTTGGCGCCGTCTTCGTCGCTCGAATAGCAGAACGCAACGCGGTGACCAGCTTCCGCGAGCGCGACCGCGCAGGCGCGGCCGATCCCGCGTGACCCGCCGGTGACGAACGCGACGCGTGCGTGGCTCATGCCGGCCTCACGCCTGTCCCCAGCGCACGAGCGCGCTGGCCCACGTCATGCCGGCGCCGAAACCTGACATCAGGACGAGATCGCCGTCGCGCAAACGGCCATCGTCGGCGGCTTCGGCCATTGCGATCGGGATGGACGCGGCGGACGTGTTCCCGTAACGGTCGATGTTGACAATTGTGCGTTCCTTGGGGATACCCAGTCTGGTGGCCGCCGAGTCGATGATGCGGACGTTGGCCTGGTGGGGGACGAACCAGGCGACGTCGGCGGGCGTGACACCGGCGCGATCGAGCGTGGCGCGCGCGGAGTCGGCCACGGCCCGCACCGCGCGGCGAAACACCTCCTGGCCCTGCATCTTCAGGTACTGCTCACCGGCCGCGATCGTCTCGGCGGTCGCCGGCATCCGGCTCCCGCCGGCGCGGATCTCGAGGAGTGCGGCGGCCGAGCCGTCGCAACCGAGGTCCCAGGCCAGCACGCCCGGCCCGTGGTCGGGAGAGCGGCTGAGCACGACGCCGGCAGCGCCGTCACCGAAGAGGACGCAGGTCGATCGGTCCTCGGGATCGATCACCCGGCTGATCGTCTCGGCGCCGAGGACGAGAACGTGGTCCAGCTCGCCCGTCGTCAGCAGCGACGACCCGACGACGAGCATGTAGACGAATCCGGCGCAGCCTGCGTTGAGGTCGAACGAGCCGCATCGGAGGCCGAGTCCCTCACCGACGAAGGCGCCGGTGTGGGGGACGGGCTGCTCGGGCGTGGCTGTTGCGACGATGAGCAGGTCGATCGCGTCGGGCGGGATCCCGGCGTGCTTGATTGCGGCGGTGCCGGCCTCGATCGCCATCGAACCGGTGCTGTCGCTCGGTCCAGCGACGCGGCGCTCGCGAATGCCCGTGCGCTCGACGATCCACGCGTCCGTGGTGTCGACGCGCTCCTCGAGGTCGGCGTTCGTGACGCGCTGCTCGGGGACCGCCGTGCCCCAGCCGCTGATGCAAGCTCGCATGCCTACGCGACTCGCAACCAGGCAACCGGCTCGCCTTGACGCATGCGTTCGCCGTCGTTCGCGAGCAGTCCGGCGAGCACGCCGCGGAACGCGCTGCGCACCGGCGTCGACACGCCCGGACCCTCGATGACGCCGACCGGCTGGCCGGTTTCGACCGGCTGGCCGCACGCGGTGTCGTGGCGGAACAAAGGACGGAACACGCCCACTGAGGGTGCCACGATCACACGCTCGAGGACCAATAAGCCCTCTCCCTGGACCAGCGACAGCTCCATACCTATTGCACCTCCGTGAGCGTGGGGAGATCGTCGGGGGTTGCGACGCCTTGTACGGGCCGGTCGGGCACGATGCGCTTCGCCAGCGCGGCCAGCATCGAGCCGTGGCCGACCTCCAGGAACCGGCTCGCGCCCAGCCCGGCCAGCGTCTCCATCGAGGTGCGCCATTGCACCGGCTTCGTGACGTGCACCGCCAGCCGGGCGCGCCAGCCGTCGGGATCGTCGTACGGCTGTGCGTCGTCGTTCGACACGACCGGTGCGGTCGACTTCGACAGCGGCACACTGGGCAGCTCGCCGCCGAGGGTCTCGGCCGCGTCGCGCATGAGGGGTGTGTGGAAGGCGCCGCCGACGTTCAGCGCCGTCGCGCGCTTCACGCCGAGCTCCTTGGCCTTCGCCGACCCGGCGTCGACCCCTTCCGGCGTGCCCGCGATCACGACCTGGCCGGGCGCGTTGTCGTTCGCGATCCAGCACGCGTCGGGCGCGGCGTCGCACGCGGCGCCGGCTTGCTCGAGCGATGCGCCGAGCAGGGCCGCCATGCGCCCGGGATGAGCGTCCGCTGCCGCCTGCGTGAGCTCCGCGCGGCGGGCCGCAAACCGCACACCGTCCTCGAGGGGTAGGGCGCCGGCGGCGATGAGCGCGGTCACCTGCCCGAGCGAGTGGCCCGCGAACGCGACGGGCGCTTCGATGCGGTCGCGTATCGCCTCCCATGCCACCAGGGAGGTGAGGAGCACCGCGAGCTGGGCGTCCCGCGTCCGGGCGAGCTGCTCGGCCGGGGCGTCGAGGATCAGGGGCGCGAGCGGCTCGCCCAGCGCAGCCTCGGCCGCGTCGACGACGCTCCAGGCCGCGTGGTTGCGCCACGACGCGCCCATAGCACTGGATTGAGTCCCCTGGCCGGGGAAGATGACAGCGAGCGCCACAGGTCGCTTCCGCCTAGCGAGTGATTCGTGCCTCCGACCGGCGGCACGAAGAGAGGGTTACATGCGCCGGTTACCCGTCGGAGAACGGCATGTAACGTCTCGTCGCTACCTTGCGACGGCGACCAAAAGAGACAGATGACCATCGACTCGGATGCGCTCGTCGCCTTGCTCCCGCACCGGCCGCCGTTCCGGTTCGTCGATGCCATCGATGCCGTCGAACCCGGTAATTCCGTGCAGGGCCGCTATCTCGTCACCGGCGACGAGGAGTTTCTCGCCGGTCACTTCCCTGGAAACCCCGTGTTTCCGGGCGTTCTCCAGCTCGAGGCGCTGGCCCAGACCGGCGCCATCGCCGTGCTCGCGGACGAGCGCTACGCCGGCAAGCTGCCGTTGTTCGGCGGGGTGGAGAAGGTGCGATTTCGCCGCCTCGTGCGACCGGGCGACGAGCTCCTGATGACGGTCCGACTGGAACGGCTCAGCGCACGGGGCGGGTGGGGACAGGGGAGCGCGAGCGTGGACGGCAAGGTCGCGTGCGAGGCGCGCTTGTTCTTCGCGCTCGCTACCGAGCAGTAACTCCCGCGGGCCGCTACCGCGCGGTAACAGTTACGCCGACGAACGGCGCTCGGGATCGAGATCGAGGATCTCGGCGCGGGGTGACGCGGAACCCTCGGACGGGTCGGTGTGATCCTCTCCCTCGGCGATCTCCTTCGGGTCGTCACCGAGCAGGAGTCGGCTCTCGACCTCGTCGGGGAGACGGTGTTCGGCCCGGACCTTCCGCCACGGCGCCACGACGATGATCGCGAGCGCTACGAGGCACAGGGACCCCAACACGATCGCTACCCATTGGTTCGCTTCGAGGGCTAGCAACATCACGAGCTCCGACGAACGAGGGACCTGAAAAGTGTAACGATTCGCTACCCACGGAGCGCGCTTTCGGAACGGTTCCCAGGTCAGTCTCGAATTTTTCCCCTGTCGTAACGGCCTCGTGCGGACGTCGCAGTGCGCTTGACCGTACGGGCGAGTCATCCTGAAGTGCGAACATATGTTCGCTACAATGTGAGCCATGCGGCCGGAAGCAGATGTCCGTCAGGTATTCGGCCTCTGGGACGCGGGTCTGGCCAAGGCGGAAATCGCACGGCGCACCGGGATCTCGAGGGCGCAGGTCCGATCATGGGTGTCCGCTGGCATGGACACTGTGCTCGACTCACCGATGCGTCGCCGGAGTGGCAATCGGCACGGGCTTGAATGTGATGGTTCCTGCAACGTCGTCGCTGACGTAGACGAGCAGGCATACGCCTATCTGCTTGGCCAGTACCTCGGTGACGGGACGATCAGCGCGGCGCCGCGGTGCGTCTTCAGGCTACGGATCGCCGCGTGCGACCAATATCCGGAGATCATGGCGGAGTGCGAGACCGCAATGCGGTTGGTGATGCCAAGCAACCGTGTCGGCCGGATTCAACGAGTCGGGTGCACCGAGCTGTACTCCAACTCGAAGCATTGGCCGTGCCTCTTTCCACAGCATGCACCAGGCCGAAAGCACCTCCGAAGCATCAGGCTGGAGCCATGGCAAGGGTGCATCGCCTTCGACTCGTATCCCGAGCGATTCTTGCGCGGGCTGTTTCACTCCGACGGCTGTCGCGTGATGAACAACATCACGCATCGACTCGACGACGGCATAAGCCGGTACGCCTATCCCCGGTACTTCTTCTGCAACGAGTCGACCGACATCCGATGGCTGTTCATCCAGGCTTGCATCTATCTGGAGATCGAGTTCCGGTACACGAAGGCGAACACGATCTCGATCGCCCAGCGCGACAGCGTGGCCAAGGTCGACTCGTTCGTCGGGCCAAAGCGCTAAGTGCCCCGGGTGGGATTCGAACCCACACTGGACCGCGTTTGAGGCGGCTCCCTCTGCCAATTGGGGTACCGGGGCTACGCATCCAGGATGCTATGAGTTGCTCAGCAGCGGAAGGCGAACGCTCGCACCGTCAGTGCTGACGTAGGTGGCGGGTACGGTCCGTAATGGTGGAGACGGGTCTCACGGTGCTCGCCATTGCCGCGCTCGTCGGCGTTGGAGCAGTTGGATACCGCTACTGGCGAGCGGCGCACTCGAAGGACGTTCGTCGCATCATGGTGGACCTTCGCGAACTGCTCACGTCGGTCGTGGCGGCGGGGGGACTTTCGGGCCCGGACTTTCTCGCGGAGGACCGTCAGCGGGCTGCACAGGAGCTCGACAACCTCGTCGGCCTCGTGCACGACGGCAGACTGCGCCGCGGGTGCCATGACGTGCTGGACGGCTATTGGAAGGTGTTTGCTTCCGCTCCACCAGCGTCTGGTGCGGTTCTCTGGGACTTCGATGATTCCCGAGAGAATTCCGGGCATGTCGAAGAGCAACGCCAGCGAGCGGGGCACCACCACAGCCAGGTCGAAAACGCGCGAACCACGCTCGATGAGATCCGCCGTGTTATGGACCGACTGAACACTTTGGAGCGGTTCCTCCCGCGGCGCGGGTGAGCGATCAGCGATCAGGCGAACCCGTGTTCGTTGCTGCCTTGTGCATTTGGTCACAAGGAGTGCATGACCGATCACCGAGAGTGTTCTACGCTCTCAGGGTCGTCGGGACGGCCCGATGTCAAAAGCTAGGAGCGTCGTCTCATGAACAGTGCGGTCGGTAAGAGGACAAAAGCTCGCGTGTCCGGCGTCTTGGCCGCGGCGGTGGTGGTGGTCGCGGCTCTGGTGTTCGCTGCGGGGCCGGCCGGAGCGGCGGAAGCGCCCGTCGGCCTGGGGACCGCCGACAACTTCGCGGTCCTGGCGGGCCAAGGGGTCACGAACACGGGACCGACCACCATCAACGGCGATCTCGGGACCTCGCCCAACCCTGCGATCACGGACGCAACCAACGGCATGACCGTGAATGGGTCCCAACACGCCGCTGACGCGGTGGCCGCGCAGGCGCAGTCCGACCTGACCGTCGCGTACAACGACGCCGCCGGCCGCGCGGCGACCCCCACGGCCACTGAACTCGGCAACACCACCAAGACTGCGGGCGTCTATAGCTCTCCGACGTTTGGGATCACCGGGGAACTCAAGCTCGACGCCCAAGGCGATCCGAACGCCGTGTTCATCTTCCAGGCCGCTTCCACCCTGATCACAGCGACGAACAGCACCGTGACGCTCATCAACAGCGCCAAGGCGTGCAATGTCTTCTGGCAGGTCGGAAGCTCCGCCACCCTGCAAACGAATTCGACCTTCCGGGGCACCATCCTGGCGCTGACCTCCATCACGGTGACGACTGGCGTCACTGTCGACGGCCGGGTGCTGGCGCGCAACGGCGCCGTCACGTTGGACAGCGACACGATCACCCGATCCACGTGCACGACGCCGAAGACGACCGGTACCACCGTCACGTCGTCGGTGAACCCGTCGGACAGCGGCCAGCCCGTGACCTTCACGGCCACCGTGACCCCAAGTGGCGGTGGCACGCCCACCGGAAATGTGACGTTCTCCGACAACGGCACTCCTCTTGGGACGGTCCCGCTCGGCGGCAACGGCACGGCCGAGTTCACGACCTCGAGCCTGGGAGCCGGTTCCCACTCGATCACCGCGGCCTATCTTGGTGGGCCAGGCTTCGACAACAGCACCTCGCAGCCCCTCATACAGCAGGTGAACGGAGCCGGCCCGGGCGCGGGTGGCCCGGGTGCTGGAGGCCCGGGTGCTGGAGGCCCGGGTGCGGGTGGTCCGGGTGCGGGTGGTCCGGGTGCGGGTGGCCCGGAGGGCGGCGGTCCGGGCGCGGGCGGTCCGGGCGCTGGCGGTCCGGGCGTCGGCGGCCCGAGCGCGGCAGTACCAGTCCGGGGCACCGCGCGGTTTACTGGCTGAGGCAGCTCGTAGGGAAGTCGGTCGCCTAATCGCCCGCGCTGATGCCGAGGCGCTTGGCGATCACATTGTTCATGATCTGGTCGGTGCCGGCGCCGATGCGCTGGAGGCGCGCGTCCCGCCATGCGCGGCTCACCGGCGTCTCCGCCATATAGCCATAGCCGCCATAGACCTGCAGGCACGTGTCGGCGAGTCGGTTCTGCATCTGCGCGCAGTACTTCTTGGCCATCGAGATCTCGGCCACCGGGTACTCGCCATGCTGGATCCGCCACGCCGTGTCGTAGAGCAGTGCGCGCCCCGCCGCGAGCTCGGTGGCGGCGTCGGCGAGCATGTGCGCGATCACCTGGTGATCGGCGATCGGCTTCCCGAACGCCCGTCGCTCACGGGCGTAGGCGATCGTCTCTTCGAGGGTCTTGTCGGCCTGGCCGACCGACGCCGCGGCGCCGGCGAGCCGCTCGTACTGGAACTGCCACATCTGCTGCGAGAATCCCTGGCCCGGCTCGAGGCCGATGAGGTTGGCGTGGGGGACGGGCACATCGTCGAGAGCGATCTCCGCCGTGTCGCTCGAGCACATCCCGAGCTTCTTCAGCGTTCGTGACACAGACACGCCGGGCAGGTCGGTGTCGACGAGGAACAAGGAGATGCCGCGGTACCCGGATCCCGGTTCCGTCTGGGCAACGAGCGTCAGGAAGTCGGCGCGCGCCCCGTTGGTGATGAACATCTTCCGACCGTTGACGATCCAGGTGTCGCCGTCGCGCGTCGCACGAGTCGAGATGTTGGCGACGTCGGAGCCGGCGTCCGGCTCCGACACGGTGATCGCGCCGATCTTCTCGCCCGCGATCGCCGGCCGTAGGTAACGCTCTCTCTGGTCGTCCGTGCCGAACTCCCCGAGCGCGGGCGTCGCCATGTCGGTCTGCACCGAGATGGCCATCGGGATCGCGCCCGCTCCACAGTGCGACAGCTCCTCGATGAAGACGATCTCCGCGGCCAGGTCGCCGTCGGCGCCGCCCCAACGCTCCGGGTAGTGCAGCCCGAGGAAGCCGAGCTCGCCGCAGCGCGTGAACACCCAGTCGGGGAAGTAGCCGGCTTCCTCCCATTCGTCGACCGACGGGACGAGCTCCTTGTCGACGAACCGGCGCACGGCGGTCCGAAGCTCGTCGTGCTCGGGCGTGAAGATGGGATGCGGGACGTTCACCCCACCATTCTGGTCCGGATCGAAGAGAGGTTCGCGGCGCCGGCCCGCCGTAGAATGCTCTTCCCATGTCTCAGTCCATCCTCCAGCGGCGTCTGGTGGACGTGAGCGAGCGCCTCAAGCGCCTTCGCGCCGAGTTGGCGGTCACGCAGGAGCAGCTCGCGTTCCTCGATGACGAAGCCGAGGACGCCCGTCTCCGCGCCCTGGTGGCGGAAACGCCGCTCGGTGACGTCGAGGCCCGCGACGCGCGCCGGCACGCCGATGCGCTGGCCCGGCACCGCGACGCGCTCGCCCAGTCGATCGTCGAGCTGGAGCGCGAGCAGGACGCTCTGCTCGACCGCATGGCGGCCGAGCTCTCCGCCCACTGACCGCGCCGAGCACCGGAGCCCGATCGTGCCCGATCCCACCCGCGTCGTGATCGCCGAGGACGAAGCGATCATCCGCCTCGACCTCAAGGAGCTCCTCGAGGAGGAGGGTTACGACGTCGTCGGGGAGACCGGCCGCGGCGACGAAGCGATCGAGCTCGTCCGGCAGACCGAGCCCGATCTCGTCATCCTCGACATCAAGATGCCGGGCATGGACGGACTGTCGGCGGCGCGCCACATCTCGAGCGAGCGGCTCGCAGCCGTGCTCGTCCTGACCGCGTTCTCGCAGCGCGACCTCGTCGACCAGGCCCGCGACGCCGGGGCGCTCGCGTACCTCGTGAAGCCCTTCCAGAAGAGCGATCTCATCCCCGCCATGGAGATGGCCCTGGGCAGGCACGCCGAGCTCACGTCGCTCGAGCGTGACGTGGGGAACCTCGCCGAACGCCTGGAGGCTCGCAAGGCGATCGACCGCGCCAAGGGCGTCCTCATGGACCAGCACGGCAGGACCGAGCAGGAAGCCTGGCGCTACCTCCAGCAGCAGGCGATGCACAACCGGGTCAAGGTCCACGACATCGCCCGTCGCGTGATCGACGGCGAGATCACCCCGTAGTCGCGCTTCTTCCGTTTCCGGCTCGACGCGCCCGGGTACCCCCCGATTCGGAGACGGCCGCTGCGGGCTGTCCGGACTGGAGGAGACGGATGTTGCTCGCCGCGTTCGAACCGGGCTCCAAGGAAGTCGCGATCTTCTACCTGATCGCCATCATCTGCTTCGGTCTGGCCGCGTTCTCGGGGGCCGGTATCGGGAGGCGCGCCGGCGGCGGGGGCGTCGGGCTCGTGGGACTCGGCTTGGCGTTCTTCTTCTTCCCGAGCATGTGGAACGCGTTCGACGCGGCCTTCTGAGTCCGGCGGAAATGCCGGGCGACGGGCATACGATCGGGACGTGAGCAAGCTCTTACTTCTCGACGGCCATTCGCTGGCCTATCGGGCGTTCTACGCCCTGCCCACCGACCTGGCGACCCGGGCCGGGACCATCACGAACGCCGTCTACGGCTTCACGTCGATGCTGATCAAGATGCTCGGCGACGAGAAGCCGGATTACATCGCGGTCGCGTTCGACACCGCGGGTCCGACATTCCGTGACGAGATGGACGCCGACTACAAGGCAGGCCGGAAGGAGACCCCCGACGTCTTCTCGTCGCAGCTGCCGCTCATCCGCGAGGTGCTCGACGCGCTGGAGGTGCCGGTGCTCGAGGTCCCCGGCGTCGAGGCCGACGACGTCATCGCCACGCTCGCCGCGCAGGCCGCCGGCGAGGAGATCGACACCGTGATCGTGACCGGCGACCGCGACACGTACCAGCTCGTCCGCGATCCGCACGTCAAGGTGCTCTACAACCGGAGGGGTGTGTCCGACTACGTGCTCTACGACGAGGCCGGCATCGTCGAGCGCACCGGCGGAGTGACCTCTGCGCAGTACCCCGACTACGCCGCACTCCGAGGCGACACCAGCGACAACCTCCCTGGGGTTCCCGGTATCGGCGAGAAAACGGCCGCAAAGCTCATCACGACGTACGAGAACCTCGAGGGCATCTACGAGCATCTCGACGAGTTGCCGCCGAAACAGCGGCAGAACCTCGGGGACGCGCGCGACCGCGTGTTCCTCAACCGCGAGATGTCGCGGTTGCGGACGGACGTCGAGTTCGACTTCTCGGCCGCCGACCTGCGTCAGCGCTCATGGGATCGCGAGCAGGTGCGAGTCTTGTTCGACCAGCTCGAGTTCCGCACACTCCTCCCGCGACTCTTCGAGGCCGTCGGCGAAGAGGCGGCCGAGCCCGAGGCGGAGACGCTCGAAGCCGACGTCGCGATCGTGCCGGATGCGGCCGCGGCCGCGACCCGGCTACGCGACCTCGGCTCGGTCGAGCGTCCTTACGTGCTCGAGGGCCGATGGGACGGAGATGCGGCTCAGCCGGCGTTGATCGGGCTCGCGGTCACCGACGAAGCCGGCCGCGCCCAGTACATCGACGCCGATCTGTTGCGTGACGCGAAGGTGGGCGACGCGCTGGCCGCGCTCGTGCGCGAGGGCGGCCCGCCGCTCGTGACTCATCGCGCGAAGGAGTTGATGCACGGGCTCCCGGTGGACGTGCGCTCCTTGCATTACGACACCGCCGTGATGGCGTACCTGCTCGACCCCGCAGAGGGGACGTACCTGCTCGAGGACCTCGCGCTGCGCTACCTCTCGCTCGAAGTGCGTTCACCGGACGTCGAGGAAGGCACGCTCGACCTCGACCTCGACGGGCAGTCCCGTGTCGACGAGACGGGTCGTCGCGCGCTGGCGGTGCGGCGGCTCGCGGGCACGCTCGCCGAAGCGCTCGAAGCGCGCGAGCTCACCGATCTGTACGAACGGGTCGAGCGCCCGTTGGTTCGAGTACTGGCGAAAATGGAGGACTACGGCGTCAAAATCGATCGCCAATTCCTCGAGAGCCTGCGCGCCGAGCTCGCCCAGAGCTGCGAGGACCTTGTCGGGCGGATCCACGCGCACGCGGGCGAGGAGTTCAACGTCAACTCCACGCCGCAGTTGCGTCAGGTGCTGTTCGAGAAGCTCGGATTGGCGCCGGTCAAGAAGACCAAGACGGGACCGTCCACCGACGCCGACTCACTCCAGAAGATGGTCGAGGAGCATCCGATCATCGAAGACCTCCTGCGCTACCGCGAGGTCGAGAAGCTCCGCAGCACCTACGCCGACGCGCTGCCTCCGCTCATCGGCGCCGACGGACGCATCCACGCGACGTTCAAGCAGACCGACACCACGACGGGCCGGATCTCGAGCGAGAACCCGAACCTGCAGAACGTGCCGGTGCGCACCGCCGATGGGCGCGAGATGCGCCGGGCCTTCGTCGCCGACGAAGGGTGCGGCCTGCTGACGGCGGACTACTCGCAGATCGAGCTGCGCGTGCTCGCGCACCTGACGGACGACCCGGGGCTCATCGAGGCCTTCTCGCGCAGCGCCGACATCCACACCAC
>JALZAA010000056.1 GCA_030948625.1 Actinomycetota bacterium | reverse complement strand
GTCGAGGGTGCGGGGGCCCCAGTGCTCGTCACGGATCCTGCCCGCCCCGCGTTCGAGTCGTTGCGCCACCTCAAGGAGCTGCCGAGGGGTCAGATCGGTGTCGATCCCCACGACGGCATTGAGGTACTCGGGCTGGTCCGGGCCGCCGACGGGCTCGGTCTCGTAGACCGGCGACGTCGCCACGACGGTGATGCCGTCGGTGGCGCCCAGGCCGTCGACGGCTCCCTGCAGCAGCGCGGGGCGGTCGCCGAGGTTCGATCCGAGCCCGAGGTAGGCCCGGCGCACGGACGCCGTCGGTTCCGCGCCGATGCCATACGACGAGACGAACGCGTCGACGTCGAGATGCGCGAGGTCGTCACCGATGCGCTCGACCAGCGCCTCCGCGGACGCGCGGTCGGGACCGACCGGGATCGTGCGGACGGCCGCGCCTTTGGCACGTTCACGCAGCCGCACCACGATCGGCGTGCCGTCGGGAAGGTCACCCGTGACCTGCTGGGCCGTCTCCGGCACCTCGAGCCGAACGACGAACCGGTCGCCTGCGCGCATCGTTTGCGAATCTAGAGCTTGCGTTCGATGCGCACCGCGACATGGTCGACCATCGCGCGCACAGGCGCGTGCAGCTTCCGAACGGTCACGGTTGCCGCGGTCACACGCGGGTCGGCACCGCAGACCTCGGCGATGCGCGTCGCGAGCCGCTCCAACAAGTGGTAGCGCTCCGACTTCACGACCCGGCTGACCGCCTCCGCCACCGCCGAGTAGTCGACGGTGTCGTCGAGGCTGTCGCTCTCTCCCGCCCCGCTCAGGTCGACATCGAGCTCAACGTCGACCTCGAAGGGTTGCGGCCGCGCCTGCTCCTCCTGGAGCACGCCGTGCACACCCAACTCGCGGAGACCTGCGATGACGATCTTGCCCATATCGAGCCTCTCTACCCAGTCGTCGGGCACGGCACGCGGGGGATGCCGACATCGAGCCGCTTCAGGATCGCGCTGAACCCGAGCTGGGCGGCGGCGGGGCAGAACTCGGCCGGCTCGGCGCCGTATTCGACCTCGAACACGGCCTTGCCGCGATCGATGAACGGCCGGTACTTCGTGCAGTCGTCGAACTCGAAGCACTGCTCGACGACCGCGAAGTCGAACCTCGGCTCCAGCGCCGTCGCGAGCCTTGCGTTGTTCTTGAGCCCCACCGCGAGACCTCGGCGGTGTGCGGCGTCGGCGATGAACCGGTTGTAGGACCGCTGCTGGTGCGACGTCAGCTTGAATCCCGTCTTGTGCTCGTAGCCGTCGACCTTGTCGGGTTCGACGCCGTCACATTGTTTGAGACGGGCGAGATCGAGCCGGGCTTCCATGATGGGCCGGACGGCTGCGCTGCGGATGTCGAGCCAGCGTTCCGACGCGAACGGCGGGTCGAGTGGCTCGTCGATCACGCGGCGCGGGAATCTCTCTGCGTCGGGGCGGCGGATCTCGTAGGAGCCGGCGGAGAAGTGGCAGACGACCTGCCGTCCCGCGAGGTGGAGCTCGTCGATGGTCTCGCGAGGCGTGTCGAACAGGTCGATGTCGTAGACCTGCGCGTCGACGCTCGTGTCGACGGTGCCGGACAGCTGCCACTGCCACGTCGTGCGCGGCGCCGGGCGCCAATCGGCGGCCGCGCCGCTTGCAGTCTCGGAGAAGGCCATCGAGACGATCACGCTGACAAGCACACCGGACACGACCCGCGCCGACCGCGGTGCGATCAAGCCTTCGCCTTCCGCCCGCGGCCGGGCACGATGCTCCTTGGTCCCGCGTCGGGCTTGGCCGCCGCCTTCTCCGGGGGGACCGGGCTCGGCTCCGGAAGGGGCCGCGGGCTGCGGAAGATCCCTTCGTTCACGGTGACGGCGACGATCTCGCGGCCGACCGACCCGAGCTGGCGCCCAGTCAGCTTCTCGAGCACCACGATGGCGTGCGGGCCTTCCTGGACGAGCCCGGAGTAGAGGAGGAAGCCGGCGACGACGCCGAGCAGCCGGTCACCGAACTCCTCGTGGTGCATCAGCACCTTCTCCGACGGATCGTCGAGCCAGGCCGCGAGCGTCGTGTACACGTCGCGCAGTCGCTCGGGGAGCTCGTCGTGGCGGCCGAGGGGGATGTGCTCGTACGCCAGGCTCGCCTCCTCGTACGCGTGAAGGTTGTGAGGTGAGTCGAGCAGCGACAGCACGTGCGTGAACCCGTGACCGGCCAGCCAGAGCAGCTCCTCCTGCCGGCGCACCTTGCGGTGATTGCGGGCGAAGCCACCCGGACGCTCCGACACCGCCAGCCGCTCGGTGATGACCCAGGTGAAATAGCGAGGCTCGAGCCCCTGCGCCCAGCGGCCTCTCATGCCGCGCCCTCTCCCGCGGCGCGCATGGCGTCCACGAGCCGGATTGCCTGCACGGCGGGCGTGACGTCGTGGACCCGGACAATCGACGCGCCGTGCTCGACGGCCCAGACCACCGTGGCGAGGGTGCCCTCGTCGCGCTGGTCGACCGGCAGATCCGCGGAGGCTCCCGTCGCGCGCGCCAGGAGCCGGCCGATGAAGGTCTTGCGGGAGGTGCCCACGAGCAGCGGCGCCGGGACGCCTGCGGCGAGCGACGGGAGCGCGGCGAGGATTTCGAGATTGTGCTCGACGGTCTTGCCGAAGCCGATGCCCGGGTCGGCAGCCACCGCGCCTCGCGCGATGCCGGCGGCGTGCGCGGCTTCGACGCGCTCGACGAGAAAGTCGCCCACTTCGCCCACGACGTCGTCGTACCGGGGATCGAGCTGCATCGTGCGGGGCTCGCCCTGCATGTGCATGGCGACGAATCCGGCGCCGGCCGCCGCCGTGACGCCGAGGATGTCGGGGTCGAGCCGACCGGCCGACACGTCGTTCACGATCGTGGCGCCGGCTTCGAGCGCGGCGCGGGCAACGGCGGCCTTCGTGGTGTCGATGCTGACGGGCACGGACGCCGCGGTGGTCAACCCTTCGATGACCGGCAGGACCCGGGCGAGCTCCTGGCGCGCCGTGACCGGCGCCGCGCCGGGCCGGGTCGACTCGCCCCCGACGTCGAGCACGTCGGCGCCCTGCGCGGCGAGCCCGATGCCGTGCGCGATCGCAGCGTCAGCGTCGAGGAACCGGCCGCCATCGGAGAAGGAGTCCGGGGTGACGTTGACGATCCCCATGACCGCCGGTCGTGCACCACAAACCTGCTCCCACGTGAACACTGACTCTCCTCGGCAAAGCCGCAGTCGCCGCGGCCGAAGCGTACCGGCCGCCGCCCGCTTCGTTTCTGGCGCCCGAGACGCCGGGACGGGCGGCGGCTCAGCCTCTGGGGCCCAACTGGCCGATGAAGCTCATGGCCTCGGCCCGGGTGGCCGGGTTCTCCTTGAACATGCCCCGCACCGCCGAGGTCACCGTCAGCGAACCCGGCTTTTTCACCCCGCGCATCGTCATGCACAGGTGCTCGGCCTCGATGACCACGAAGACGTGCGGCGTGAGGATGTCGACGAGCGCATCGGCGATCTGGGTCGTGAGCCGCTCCTGCACCTGGGGCCGCTTGGCGAACCCGTCGACCATGCGCGCCAGTTTGGACAGCCCCGCGATGCGTCCGTCTTCGTCGGGGATGTACGCCACATGGGTGCGCCCGTGGAAGGGGACGAGATGGTGCTCGCAGAACGACGTCATCGGGATGTCGCGCACCATGACCATTTCGTCGTGGTCGGCTTCGAACGTGGTGGTGACGTGATGACGAGGGTCTTCGCGGAGACCGCTGAAGATCTCTTCGTACATCTCGGCGATGCGCCGGGGCGTGAACTGCAATCCGTCGCGATCGGGGTCCTCGCCAATGGCTTCGAGGATCTCGCGCACGGCGCGCTCGATGCGCGGCTTGTCGAACTGGGGCGGCTCCCCTTCGGCAGGGACGGCGTGGATGCTGTCGCTCATTCCGGCCTCCGCGCTCGCGGTGACGGCTTGTTGTCGGTTGCGGCCGCCGCCGACCCCCGACCCGCGCCGTCGGCACCGACGCCGTCCCACCGTTGCACGTTCGTGAACACCTGCTGCACTCGGTCGGTCTCGAGCGTCTCGTGCGCGATCAGGTCGGCGGCCAGACGATCGAGCACGGCACGGTTCATCTCCAGGATCTCGCGAGCGACGTCGTGCGCCGATTCGATGAGGCTCCGGACCTCGCCGTCGATGCGCGCCGCCACCTCGTCGGAGTAGTCGGGCGCGGTGCCGATGTCGCGGCCGAGAAACACCTCACCCTGAGGCTGCCCGAAGCGCATCGGCCCGAGCGCGTCGCTCATCCCGTACTCGGTGACCATCTGCCTGGCGACCGTGGTGGCTCGCTCGATGTCGTTGGCGGCTCCGGTCGTCGGGTCGGCGAAGATCATCTCCTCGGCGGCCCGCCCCCCGAGAAGCATCGCGAGCTCGTCGGTCAGCTCGCTGCGTGCCACGAGGAACTTGTCCTCGGTCGGCAGGGTGAGCGTGTACCCCAGCGCGCGGCCGCGGGGGATGATCGAGATCTTGTGCACGGGGTCCGTCTTCGGCAGCGCGTGCGCGACCAGGGCGTGACCGCCTTCGTGATACGCGATCACGCGCTTCTCGGCGTCGGAGATCAGCCGGCTGCGGCGCTCGGGCCCGGCCATCACCCGGTCGATGGCCTCTTCGAGCTGCGGCATCCCTACGAGCTTCAGCCCGTGGCGCGCCGCGAGCAACGCCGCCTCGTTCATGAGATTGGCGAGATCGGCGCCGGTGAACCCGGGCGTACGGCGCGCGATCACGTTGAGATCGACGCCGTCGGCGAGCGGCTTGCCGCGCCCGTGTACACGCAGGATCGACTTGCGGCCCTCCAGGTCGGGCCGGTCGACGACGATCTGCCGGTCGAAGCGGCCCGGGCGCAGCAGCGCCGGGTCGAGGATGTCGGGTCGGTTCGTCGCCGCGATGAGGATCACACCGGTCTTGGCGTCGAAGCCGTCCATCTCCACGAGCAGCTGGTTGAGCGTCTGCTCCCGCTCGTCGTGCCCGCCCCCAAGGCCGGCGCCACGGTGTCGACCCACGGCGTCGATCTCGTCGACGAACACGATGGCCGGTGCAGCGGACGTCGCCTGCTCGAACAGGTCGCGGACCCGTGACGCACCGACGCCGACGAACATCTCGACGAAGTCGGAGCCACTGATCGAGAAGAACGGCACGCCCGCCTCGCCCGCGACGGCCTTGGCCAGCAGCGTCTTACCCGTGCCGGGAGGCCCAAAAAGGAGGACTCCCTTGGGGATCTTCGCCCCGATGTCACGGAACTTGTCCGGCGCTTCGAGGAACTCCTTGATCTCTTGCAGCTCCTCCACGGCCTCGTCGAGGCCGGCGACATCCTCGAACGTCGTCTTCGGCTGGTCCTTGGTGACCGTCTTGGCGCGCGATTTTCCGAACCCCATCAGCCGCCCGCCCCCTTGCACGCGGCTCAGCACGAACAGGACGATGCCGATCAGCAGGATGAACGGGAGCCAGCCGAGGAGCAGGCCGACCCAGGCGCTGTCCTTCTGGCTGTCGACGTCGAACTTCACGTCGGCGTCCACGAGCCTCGTGGTCATCTGCTCCGTGTAGCCCTCGGGGAACTTGACCTCGTACGCGGTGCCGCCTTTGAGGTTGCCGCGCACTTCATGGTCCTTGTCGAGCAAGGTCGCCGACGCCACCTTGCCGTCGGCGAGCTGCGCCTCGTACCGGTCGAGGGGGATCCGGGCGCGCGACGGGCTCGTGTCGATGAGCTGCCACGCGACCACGGCGAGGATGATCCCGATGACGAGATAGAGGAGGAAGCGGAAACGCAGCTTGGTCAAGGTCTCTCCTGCCGGGGGCCCGGCCAGGGTATCCCGGCCCGCGCTCCTTTTTGACTGCGTTCGCGGGCGTCGCCGCCGGTTTCGGTCAGCCCGTCAACGGTCCGGTGTACCGGTACACGGCCGAGAGGTTCCGGTAGCGCTCGGCGACGTCGAGGCCGTACCCGACCACGAAATCGGGCGGGATCGTGAACCCGACGTACCGAAGATCGAGGTCGCCGCGCTGAAGGCCTTCCTTGAGCAGCAGCGCGCACACTTCGAGCGACGCCGGTCCGCGCGCGGCGAGGTTCTTGCGCAGGTACGCGAGCGTGAGCCCGGAGTCGACGATGTCCTCGACGATGAGCACGTGGCGGTCGCTGAGGTCGATCTCGAGGTCCTTTTCGATTCGGACGACGCCGCTGGTACGCGTGGCCGACCCGTACGACGAGACGGCCATGAAGTCGAACTCGACGGGCAGGTCGATGGAGCGGGAGAGGTCGCTCATGAACACGAACGCGCCCTTGAGCACGCCGACGAGGAGGGGTGGGTGATCGGCGTAGTCGGAGGTGATCTCCTTCCCCAGCTCGGCGACGCGCTGCTGGACCTCCTCGGCCCCCACCACGATGTCACCGAGATACCGATCATCCACGTGTACCGCTCCCTGTCCCGTGGCCTCTTTGAACCTAATCCCTGTCGCCGTCGCAAGCTCCGGCTCTGCGGCGA
>JALZAA010000041.1 GCA_030948625.1 Actinomycetota bacterium | reverse complement strand
CGTCACAAGCGTTTGACGGCGAGGTCACCTTCCACGACTGCCGCGAGGTCGATCTCCTCGTCGACGGGGGCTCGAATGACGCCGGCTTCGTTCAGGTCATGCAGGGACGGGCCAAAGACGAGCAACGGATGCGCGTGCAGGAAAAGGAAATGGAACCTGAACTGCGCAAGCTCCGCCCCGATCTCATCGGTGGAATTACGGCCTGGCACGGCGATGGCACCTTCACCGAGGTCGCGTATTTCACTTCGGAGCAGGAAGCGCGCAAGAACGAGCAGGCAATGGCGGACAGTCCCGTGTACGAGCAGTTCACGTCGTTGATCGACGGTGACCTGAGTTTCTACGACCTCACGAGGCTTGACCTGGACTGAGCGGCGCGGACGCGGACGGTCGCGATGAAGCAAGTCGCAGGAATCGGGGATAGAGAGGCAAACGTGGACGAAGCCAAGCTCGAAGAGTTCATGGGCAATCTGGTCGGTTACATGACCGGCGGCGCGATGTGTTTCGGCGTGTGGGTCGGGGATGAGCTCGGGTTGTATCAGGTGCTCGCAGACGGCGGCGCGATGTCGGCTGATGATGTCGCGTCGAAGGCTGCTTGCAATCCCCGGCTGGTACGCGAATGGCTCGACGGTCAGGCAGCCGGCGGCCTCGTCGGGTACGACGCCGATTCCGATCGGTACGAGCTCAGCGAGGAAGCGGCGATGGCGCTCGGCGACGAATCGTCACCCGTGTTCACGGCGAGAGCGATGAACGCGTTCGGATCGCTGTTCATGGACATCGACAAGGTGACCAGCGCGTTTCGAGGTGATGGGGCGTTCAGCTGGGGTGACCACAACGCGTGCCTGTTCAAGGGGACGGAGTGGTTCTTCCGTACCGGTTACCGCGCCTACCTCCCGAGCGCCTGGATCCCCGCGCTTGAAGGCGTCGAGGCGAAGTTGCAGGCGGGCGCGAAGGTTGCCGACATCGGATGTGGGCACGGAGCGTCGGTCGTCGTGATGGCGCAGGCGTACCCACAGTCGCGGTTCTGGGGGTTCGACTATCACAAGCCGTCGATCGAGACATCAAGGCAGCGGGCCGCCGAGGCCGGTGTCGCCGACCGCACCACGTTCGAAGTCGCGACGGCGAAGGACTACCCGGGCACGTTCGACCTCATCTGCTATTTCGATTGCTTGCACGACATGGGCGACCCGGTCGGGATCGCGAAGCACGCTCGCGAGCAACTCGACGACGACGGAACTGTGCTCCTGGTCGAGCCGTACGCGCTCGACGCCCGTGCCACCAACATCGCCGAGAACCCGATGGCGGCGCTCTTGTACACCGCGTCATCGTCGATCTGCACCCCGAACTCGCTCTCGCAAGAGGTCGGGCTCGGTCTCGGAGCACAAGCCGGGGAGGCGAAGCTGCGGGAGGTGATGAACGAGGCGGGCTTCACCAGGTTCCATCGCGCCGCGGACACTCCACTCAACATGATCCTCGAAGCCAAGCCGTAGCGCGACATGGTCGCGTTCGTGACTCGCAATGGCATCAAGTCCGCCTATGAGGTAGGTGGAAGCGGAGACGCACCCATGGTGTTCCTCCACGGGTGGTCATGTGATCGGTCGTATCTCGACCCGCAGTTCGAGCATTTTGCGGCGGCACACCGAGTGGCAACCGCCGACCTGCGCGGCCACGGCCAGAGCAGTAGCCCAGAGCCGGCGCCTGGCGTGTACTCAGTCGGCACCCTCGCCGATGACGTGCTGGCGGTCGCGCAGGATGCGAGTCTCGAACAGCCGATCATGGTCGGGCACAGCCTCGGCGCCCTCGTCGCGCTGACCTGTGGCGCACGTCAGGGAACAGTTCGAGCCGTAGTGATGATCGATCCAGCACCGATCGTTAACGCGCCAGTCAAAGAATTCCTCGGCCAATCGGCCGTTGTCGTCGAACAAGACGAGGACGCGTCCTGGCGCCGAGGCTTCGCGAACGGCTGGTTCCTTCCCACGGATACCGCTCGCCGCAGCGAGATCATTCAGGGGATGTCGGCCCTTGCCCCGAACATCGCCGCCGCTTCATTACGAGCGATTGCCGACTTTGATGGCGCCGCCGCGCTGCGAACGGTCGACGTACCCCTGCTCTCCATCGGCTCCGCGGTGCCGACCGACAACCCTGCCGACCTGCGCGATGCCTGCCCCACCATCACTATCGGCCAGACCGTCGGCTCCGGACACTTCAACCACCTTGAGGTACCCGATCAGGTGAACCTCATGATCGAACGGTTCTTAGCGATCAACGGGTTCTAAGGCCTCGAGCTGCCCCAAGAGAACCGACTTGGCTGGAGAGGCTCTCGACGCGCGATCTGCTGACCCGTGAATTGCGAGGACGAAGCTTGTCAAGGCGCCGACCGCTAATGGCCGATCCGCAGCGTGCTGACTCGCGGTGTCAACAACCGCGAGTTCGTGGCACGGACTGCGACGGGGCCCGGGGCCGCCTGGAGCGTTGCTTATTTGAAGAGCATCCAGAACATCGACCCCACCTTGCGTTGCCGGCCGGACTTCATCCACGGAATGCCCGTCGCCCGGGACACCCGCCGTTTCGGTTTCGTTAATCCGACCGCCTCGAGATCGAGGGCGCGCTCTCAGGCGACGGCATTCGACAACTGAGACAGACTGGCCGCCATGGATCGCCCGGAGGTTAGGTACGTCGCGGTGGGCGACGCCGATGTCGCCTATCAGATCCTCGGCGACGGGCCTCTCGATCTTCTGTTCTGCTACGGCCTCGGAAGTCACATCGAGTTCAACTGGCAAGTTCCGGTCATCGCCGAGTTTCTCGACCGCCTCGCATCATTGTTCAGGCTCATCATCTTTGATCGCCGAGGCACAGGAGCCTCTGATGGAGTCCCCCGAAACGC
>JALZAA010000024.1 GCA_030948625.1 Actinomycetota bacterium | reverse complement strand
AGCGCCCGCTGCATGGCGAGCGCGTGGTGCTGCACGCTGTCGAGGTCGGGGGCGACGGGATAGTCGCTCAGCCCGATGCCGGCGATGACGGGGGTCCTGTCCATCCTGTCTCCGCGTTAGCTGACGGAGGCGTCAGTAGATCAGACGGCAGGACGGGGACGCCAAGTGACGGACGACCTCAAGCTCGGCCTCCCGCTCAGTCTTGCTTCGGACTGCGACCCATCCCGAGAGCGCGCAGATCGCCGGTTCGGGTGCCGTTCATGATGGCGACCGACTCGTCGTTCTGTGCGCCTCCCTGACCCGGCGTTCGGGGGCGCTACTGCGTGAAAGTCGCGTACGCGCATAGGTCAACACTCGTCAACATGTGACCCCACGACGTCCTAAGGCGGGCGGGCCTGAGGGATTCCTAAGCGCTTAGCTCGCTCTTGACTTGGGCCTCGACATTACTAATCGATTGCTCGACTTCTTCTTTGGCGCTTTTCTTTGCGTCGTCCGAAGTGGCGCGGTCGTTCGTGATGCGGCGGTAGTTCTCACGTGCCTGCCAGAATATACGGAGCAACTTCTGAACCTCCGTGCTGCCGAATGTGCGTAAGCGTGCCGCGAGCAACGTAGGAATTTCGTCGTCGGTGACAGGTCCACCTGCTACCAAGAACCCGGCGTCGTATACTCCGAGTTCGATACCGTATCGATGCATTAGCCCGATCAGTTCCACGTAGGCATCGGACTTGCGTTGCCACGAGCGTTCCTCCCTCGCAAGCGTCTTCTCGCCGCGATTCTGGATGTAGTAGCCGAGCACCGCGCCCCCCAAGGCGGCGACGGCCCCTATGACTGCGGACAAGACCAGAAGCCCCGACGACGCTGACTCGGCCGCCACGTTCGCGAGCACTCTCGGACACAATAATCAGCGCCCCGGGTTGCGTCCTCGCCGGGGACTGACCACATCGGCCGCTGTAGTGGACCCCTGTCCCGGCGGTAGGGGACGGTCGTGTGCGGTTCGAGAGCGTGCGAGCGGCCGCCGAACTCGCGATCGGATGTCGAGAACACGGCCCCCGCTCGGTCCCTGAGTCGGAGCAGGCGACGGGGCTGCACAGGACGAGGAGAGCGAACATGGCTTCCACCGAGCTTCAGGCAATCGTCAGGTTCCGGTTCCACGACGGCGACGTCGTGGAGTTCAAGCGCTTGTCCGCACAGTGCATGGAGATCGTCCGCACCCGGGACACGGGGACGCTGCAGTACGACACCTACTTCAACGACGGCGAAACGGAGTGCATCGTCATCGAGCGGTTCCGCGACTCCGACGCGCTCATACAGCACGGCGAGAACCTCGCCCATCTGATGGACGCGATCGTCGCCACGGGATCGGTGTCGGGCGAGCTCCTCGGTGAACCCAGCACAGAGCTCCGGGCAAGGTTCACCGGCGGCGGCCCGGTGCAGCTCTTCACGCCCTCGGCGACGATGTAGAGAGCTGGCTGCTGATCGGCGCTCGCCGCCCCGAATCGCGAAAGCGGCTCAGCCGGCGTTTGGTGCTACTCCGTTCCCGCTCGGGCGCCGTTCGCGCCTCAAGCGTCGCGTGACCGGGCTACCCGAATCGCTCACTCAGAAATCGGAGTGAACTCGGCACACCGGTCAACGCCACGATCATGTGCTCGCCGAAGTGGAACCGGCGGTAGGTCACTTCGACGCCTTCACGGCGGTACTTCTCGACGAGTTTGTCGACGTCGGCGATGGCCGGATACTGATCGTGCACGGCGTGGTACAGGTACATGGTGGTCGTGGGCGAGGCCTGACCGAGCCGCACGGCCTCGAGGGCGGTGCGCATCCCCGGTATCTCGAGCACGCTCGGGACGGTGAGGTAGTCGCTCAAGCGGAGGAAGGGGAAGCTCGCGACGAGTTGCTCGATGGTCATATCGGCCGCCGCCGCCACCATGGCCTGGCCCTGGGGTGTGAGCACGCCGAGCAGGTCGACGTCCGGAAATCCGCGGCTGAGACCGATGACTGCGCCGAACGGTATTCCGCTGAGGAGGTTGGCGTCCTCGAACATCTCGGGCGATGAGACGGGGTCAACGCCGACGGCGCCGGCGGCGGCGCCCACGATGTTCAGCTCCGGCGCGTAGGCGGGCTGTTGTTCGGCCGCGAAGAGGGTTGCTTGGCCTCCGCCCGAGTAGCCCCATAGGCCGATCGGTGTGGCGGCGTCGAAGCCGGCCGGTTCGAAGGCGATGGCGGCCCGAATGCCTTCGAGCACGAAGCGGGCCGCAAGTGGCAACGCGCCGAAGGCGTGCTGCGGTCCAGTGAAGTCGGTGGTGACAACCGCCCACCCTCGGCGCAGCGCCAGGACCATAAAAGGAAGTTCCTGTTGGTCGCCGTGTCTCAGTGTGTAGGACGGATCGGCGGCCGCCCCCAGGCTGTCGATGGCGCACTGGTAGGAGAGCAGTGGCCTGACCGACCCGTTGAAAGGCCGCCGCGGAATCATCACGGTCGTGACTCCCGACACCGCAAGACCACTGCCGTCGGTGGAGCGGAACTTCACCTGCCACGCATCAGCGTTGATCAGGCGGCGAATCCCTCGGACCTCAACGGGCCGAGCGTCGAGCGCCTCGCCCGGGCGGAACGCTTCCAGGTTCTCGGGCGCGCGATAGAAGGGATCGTCTGCCGGAGATGGCACCTCGACGAGCAGCCGCGACTTCAGTCGCTCAGACAGGTCCAGGCCGCGGGCCATGAGCTTTGCGGCCACCCGCTTGTGCCGGCTCGTCAGGTCGATCCGGGGTGGCAAGACTGGCCGCTGGTGCTTCATGGCTGGGACAGGGGGTGATTCGGAGTTCTCGGAACGACCATCAGGGGGCGGCCGCTGTCAGCCTCGGACCCCGGTCATAGCTTGCGCGGGAACGTGAGCGTGCCGGACTCCGTGCTCGTCCCGCGCTTGTGTGCGATGCCCGTGGCCGGGTCGACCGAGAGCACCACCGTTTGCCCGTCGCCGGCCAGCGTGCCGCTGACGCCCCGAAACTTCCCGGTGCCGCCGGAGAACGTGTCGGTGCTCCCGGGGAACCGGTTGACGTGCCCGACGGTGTGCGGCGGTGTCGGGTCCGGTGAGACCCCGGGCGAGAAGTTCGTTCCTGTGAGCTTGTTGCCGTGGCTGTCTGTGTACGTGAACGTGGCGGTGAAGTTGCCGGGCTCGAAGGTCGGATTGGCCTGCGTGAACGTGCCGTGCCCGAGCCCTTTGGCACTCCAGGTCCAGCATTTCGCCTTCACAGAGGGCACCTCGCGCGACGGCGGACACTTCGTGCCGTCGGTGCCGTTGATCGGGGTGTTGCTCGCGTCCTCGTACTCGTCACCCGTGCTCTTGAGCACAACCTGGTACGAGCGTGAACGAGACGGTGACCGAACCGGAACGGCCGCGGAAGCGGTTCCCACTCCGACGACGAGTGCACTTCCGAGCGCGACGGTGGCGACGAATCGGCGCATTGGAACCCCCCAGCCCATGCGTGCCAGGCCACGGTACCGGTCGCCATCCAATCCGGCACGCTGCAATCGTCTAAGGCGCTGGACTCGACTTCAGCTGATCCAGAGCGGCACTCCATGACGGTAGGGTCACCATGCCCACGAGTGAGCGGAGCTGCCCATGAGATACGCGAACCTTGGCCGGACCGGTCTCAGGGTGTCGAGGGTGTGCCTCGGCATGATGAGCTTCGGGAACGACAGTGAGCGTCCGTGGGTCCTCGACGAGACTGCGGCCGAGCCGATCGTGAAGGCAGCCGTGGATGGCGGCGTCACGTTCTTCGACACGGCGGATACCTACTCGGGCGGCGCCAGCGAGGTGGCCACGGGGCGCCTTGTAGGGAAGCTGCTCAGCCGCGACGAGGTCGTGATAGCCACCAAGGTCTTCATGCCGATGACACCAGGTGAGAACGGCAGTGGGCTCTCACGCAAGCACATCTTGTCGGCCATCGACGCGTCGTTGATCCGCCTCGGCATGGACTATGTGGACCTGTACCAGATCCATCGGTGGGACAACCGGACGCCGATCGAAGAGACGATGGAGGCGTTGCACGACGTCGTGCGCGCCGGCAAGGCACGGTACATCGGCGCCAGCAGCATGTTCGCTTGGCAGTTCGCCAAAGCGCAGCACGTCGCGGAACGGAACGGCTGGACGCAGTTCGTTGCGATGCAGAACCACTACAACCTCATCTACCGCGAAGAAGAGCGCGAGATGATTCCACTCTGTGTCGACCAGGGCGTGGGTGTGATCCCCTGGAGCCCGCTCGCTCGAGGCGTGCTCGCCGGCAACCGCAGCCGTGACGGTGAAAAACGCACGACGCGCTCGGAGACCGACGAATTCACGGACTACCTCTACAGTCAGCCGACCGACTTCGACGTGGTCGAGCACGTCGCCAAAGTGGCGGCAGAGCGGGGCGTGCCGCCCGCTCAGGTCGCGCTCGCATGGCTGCTGAGCAAGCCCGGCGTGACCGCGCCGATCATCGGAGCTACCAAACTCGGCCACCTCACGGACGCGCTTGCGGCCGAAGCGCTCGAGCTGACCGACGACGAGGTGAAGCGCCTCGAGGCGCCCTACGTGCCCCACCCTGTCCTCGGTCACTTCTAACCGGCTCGCGCTCGCCGACGAGTCGTACACGCCCGCGTCATATCGGCAGTTGTGCGCTACTCGGTCGGCGGCCTTTGTGGAGTCCTTCGTGCCGGATCCACGGGGCTCATGACGCCAACCGAGTTGCCTTCCGGATCGGCGATAACGGCGTAGCGCGCGCCCCAGAACGCGTCATACGGCGGTTGCTGGCCGACATAGCCAGCGTCGGTCAGGTCCTCGTAGATCCGATCGACTGCATCTCGCGACGCCACTCGAAACCCGACGACCGGTCCGGTCTGGCCGGGCGGCCAGCCGCTGTTCCACTGCGCCGCGAAGTCCCTGCTGTCGAGGTCGAAGTCGAGTCCATCGGGCATTGAAACGGTGCGGTGATGCCGATCCCACGGCGGCGCCGTCGGCACGACCTCTGCCCCGAGCTTCCGATAGAACTCGATCATGGCGTCCATGTCTCGCACGACGAGGTTGATCTGATTCAGCACGGGTCGATCGTCAGCCATAGCGATCACGCTCCCAGCATTCGTGAATGACCAACCGGCCTCGTCACCGAGCGCATATTGCCCGTTCCGGATGCACCCCGCACGCGGAAGTGCCGCTCTGTGCGCGCCGGCTGACGGTCGCAAACGTCGTTCTGGCGCGACGTTCTGAGGCGCGCAGAACGCATCAGTCTTCCGGGAGATCCGCGAAGTTGCGCTTGACAGCCCGATACCAGCCCATCCCGGAGATGGGATGCTTCCATCTACCCTTCATCCCCTTGAGGGCACCGGCGTGCGTGTCATCGCCGGCTGCGACCATCTCTTTCAGATGACGATCTTGTGCCTTGATGACCGCGTCAGCCGTGTCTCCCTCCAGCCGATAGTCACACGGCCCACCCAATTGCTTACATGTCATCGTCTTCATTACCTCACCGCCTTCTACGACCTGTGTTCGTTTTCGCTATCGCGTGTTGCTATGCCTTGTCCTGAATGAGTCCGAGGACGTTGCCATCGGGGTCGACGACCGACGCGACCACTCGGCCGCCGCCTACTTCGTTCGGCGCGTCTTTGATCGTCGCACCCGCCGCGGTCACCTCGGCGAGCTTCGCTTCGATATCGTCGACGTGCCAGTACGCGACCGGCGACGTCAGGCCCTGCGGGCCGCCGCCGGGAAGGAGCCCGATGTGCCGGCCTGCGACGTCGAAACCGACGTAGTAGGGCGACTCGGTCTGTGGCGCGACGCCGAGTAGAGCGGTGTAGACCGCCTTCGCCTTCTCGACATCGGACACCGGATGCAACACCGTCTTGATTCCCTGGACCGCTGATGCGCTCATTGATCGCTCCTGACTCCTCGGCGGATGATAATGGCACTCTCGAATTGAGAGTGATACTATCGTTACGTGCCCGAGCCCGTCAAGCCGGACTCGCCAAACAAGAGCCGGCGTGGTCAAGCCCGCACGCGGCTCGCCCGTCG
>JALZAA010000471.1 GCA_030948625.1 Actinomycetota bacterium | reverse complement strand
ACCCCTCGCTGACCGCCCGTGACGTGGACCCGCCCGTCGAGCGGCAGCCATTGCGTGTGCTGCTCGACAGCCGGGGGCGGGTGCCTGCCGACGGGCCCCTCTTCGATCCCGCCGTGGCTCCGACGCTCGTCGTCACCACCGAAGCCGCGTCACCGCGCGCCGTCGACGCATGGCGGGCGGCGGGCGCGAAGGTCGAGACGGTGCCTCCGGCGCCGGGAGGCGTCGACCTCGAGGCGACGCTCGACCTCCTCGGGCGGCAGGACGTCCTCCAGGCCATGGTCGAGGGCGGCGCGAGCCTCCACGGCGCGCTGCTGGAGAACGGGCTCGTCGATCGCGTCGTCGCATACGTCGCCCCCAAGGTGCTCGGGCCGCGGGGGCTGCCGGCGTTCCCCGCCCCGGACCCGGACACGCCGGCCGACGCCCGGTCATGGCGGCTCGTGTCGACCGTCCCGCTCGGTGACGACGTCCGCCTCGACTACGAGCTCCGGAACCGCTGACATGTTCACCGGCATCGTCGAAGAGCTGGGTCGGGTGCGCGCGATTCACCGCAGGGAGGGCGGCGCCCGTCTAGAGATCGACGCCACGACCGTCGTGGCGGACGCGTCCGTTGGCGACTCGATCGCGGTGAACGGCTGCTGCGTGACGGTTGTCGAGCTCGGCGACGGCTGGTGGGCCGCGGACGCCGTCATCGAGACGCTCGAGCGCACGACCCTCGGCGCGCTCGAACCGGCGGAGCGCGTCAACCTCGAACGTCCGCTCCGGCTCGCCGACCGGGTCGGCGGCCACCTCGTGCAGGGACACGTCGACGCCGTCGGGCGCGTCGCGGGGCGCACGCCACTGGCCGACGGATCGACCCGCTTCACCTTCTCGGCCCCGGCCGAGGTGCTCCGCTACGTGGTCGAGAAGGGGTCCGTGGCGGTCGACGGCATCAGCCTCACCGTCGCAGCTCTCGACAGCGGCACGTTCGACGTGGCGGTGATCCCGCACACGCTCGACGTCACCACGCTCGGACACAAGGACACCGGCGCACCCGTCAACATCGAGGTCGACCTCATGGCCAAGTACGTCGAACGACTGCTCACACCGATTTCCCGCGAAGGGATCTGACGATGCCGTTCAGCACGATCGAGGACGCGATCACCGCTATCGACCGAGGCGAGCTCGTGATCGTCGTCGACGACGCCAACCGGGAGAACGAGGGCGACCTCATCATCGCGGCGGAGAAGGTGACGCCGGAGGCGATGGGGTTCATGGTTCGACACACCAGCGGCGTGGTGTGCATGCCGCTCGAAGGTGAGCGTCTCGACGAGCTCCAGCTGCCGATGATGGTGGCCGACAACACCACCGCGTATCGCACCGCGTTCACCGTCTCCGTCGACGCCAAGCGCGGGACCACCACCGGCATCTCCGCCGCCGATCGGGCGACCACGGTGCACACGCTGATCGATCGTGCGAGCACGCCCGACGACCTCGCCCGACCCGGCCACATCTTCCCGCTGCGCTACCGCGAAGGCGGCGTCCTCAAGCGCGCCGGTCACACCGAGGCGGCCGTCGACCTCGCCCGTCTGGCCGACCTGTACCCGGCGGGTGTCCTCGCCGAGATCGTCAACGACGACGGGACGATGGCGCGCCTGCCCGAGCTCGAGCGCTTCGCCGCCGAGCACGATCTCCGGATGATCTCCATTGCAGACCTGATCCGTTACCGGCGTCACCGCGAGAAGCTCGTCCGACGGATCTCCGAGGCGCGCATCCCGACGAAGTACGGAGAGTTCACCGCCTACGTCTTCGAGTCCCTCCTCGACGGGACGGAGCACATGGCGTTCGTGCGCGGCGAGGTCACCGGCCAGTCGAACGTCCTCGTGCGTGTGCACTCCGAGTGCCTGACGGGCGACGTGTTCGGCTCGATGCGCTGCGACTGCGGCCTGCAGCTCGATCTCGCCCTCGAGCGGGTCGCGGCCGAGGATCAAGGCGTGGTCGTCTACCTGCGAGGGCACGAGGGCCGCGGCATCGGACTCGGCCACAAGCTGCGCGCGTACACGCTCCAGGACCAGGGTCGCGACACCGTCCAGGCGAACGTCGAGCTCGGCTTCCCGGTCGACTCGCGCGAATACGGCATCGGGTCGCAGATCCTCGTCGACCTCGGCATCACGACCATGCGCGTCATGACGAACAACCCGGCGAAGTACGGCGGGCTCGAGGGCTACGGCCTCGAGATCGTCGAGCGCGTGCCGCTCCGCGCTCACCCGACCGACGAGAACATCGCGTACCTGCGCGCCAAGCAGGAGAAGATGGGCCACCTTCTCGAAATCGAGGACGAGGGCCTCGGGCGCAGTTAGCCTTTCGCGACCGTTATGGGCACGTACAAGGAGCTCGAAGGAGAACTCGACGCGTCGGGAATGCGCCTGGCCATCGTGGCCGGCCGCTTCAACGACGACGTCACCATGCTCCTGCTCGACGGTGCGGTCGAGGCGCTCCGCGGCCACGGGCTCGACCCGGCCACGGTGCCCGTGGTCTGGGTCCCGGGCGCGTTCGAGATCCCGCTCGCCGCGAAGCGGCTCGCCGAGTCGGGGGAGCACGATGCCGTCATCTGCCTGGGCGCCGTGATCCGCGGCGACACACCGCACTTCGAGTACGTCGCCGGCGCATGCGCGGCCGGCGTCAGCCGCATCGCCCTCGACACCGGCGTCCCGATCGCGTTCGGCGTGCTGACGACCGACGACCGTGAACAGGCCTTCGCCCGCACGGGGGGAGCCGAGGGCAACAAGGGCGCCGAAGCGGCAGCGACGGCGGTCGAGATGGTCGACCTGCTCCGCCAGCTCGGGAAAGGCGCGGGCTGATGCTTCGGCTCGTCCTGCCCAAGGGGTCGCTCGAGCAGGCGACGATCCAGGTGTTCGAAGAGGCCGACCTGGCGTTGAACCGGAGCTCCGACGTCGACTACCGCGCGTCGATCGACGACCCGCGCGTGGCCGACGTCCGCATCCTGCGGCCGCAGGAGATCCCGCGCTACGTCGCCGACGGGCTCTTCGACCTCGGCGTCACCGGTCGCGACTGGGTCGAGGAGACCGGCGCCGATGTCGTCACGCTGACCGAGTTGCACTACTCCAAGGCGACCGCCCGGCCCGTCCACATCGTGCTCGCTGTCGCTGCCGATTCGCCCTGGGGAACGATCACCGACCTGCCGAGCGGCGTCCGGATCCACACCGAGTACCCCGAGCTCACCCGCCGGTACGTGGAGAAGCACGGCGTCGACGCCGACATCTCGCTCTCGTACGGCGCCACGGAGGCGAAGGTCCCCGAGATCGCCGACGCGGTGGTCGAGCTCACGGAGACGGGGCGGGCATTGCGTGCCGCCGGTCTGAAGGTGCTCGACACGATCCTGGAGTCGCACACCGAGTTGATCGCCAACCCGGTCGCGCACGCCGATCCGGAACGGCGCAAGGCGATGGAGCAGCTGCAGACGCTGCTCGCAGGGGCGCTCGAAGCGCGCGGCCGCGTGCTCGTCAAGCTCAACGTCGACGAGCCGCGTCTCGAAGAGGTGATCCGCCTGCTTCCGGCGCTGCGCGCACCGACGGTCTCGAAGCTCGCCGGCACCGACGGCTACGCCCTCGAGGCCGTCGTGGCGAAGTCCGAGATCAACACGCTCATCCCGGCGCTCAAGGAGCACGGCGCCACCGGCATCATCGAGCTGCCGATCGCCAAGATCGTGCATTGATCGCCCACATGCGCGGACGCGTACGCAGCTTCGACGAGCGTCGCGGGGTCGGTGAGATCACGAGCCAGGACGGCGCGGTGTTCGCGTTCCACTCCACGGCGATCGCCGACGGCAGCCGCAGGATTGCCGAGGGGACCGAGGTGGCGTTCGAGCTCGCGGCCGGCCTCCCCGGTCGGTGGGAGGCCACCGCAATCGAGAAGTGCGGCTAGGACTTGCCGCGGTGATGGGCGGGCCCGGACTGACTGTCGATCCGTGACAAGTTGCAGCCGCTGTTGACCAGCGCGATGTGCGTGAAAGCCTGGGGGAAGTTGCCCAGGTGCCGCTTGGTCACCGGGTCGTACTCCTCGGCGAGAAGGCCGACATCGTTGGACAACCCGATCAACTGCTCGAACAGCGCACGTGCCTCGTCGACGCGTCCCATCAGGGCGAGGTTGTCCGCCAGCCAGAACGTGCACGGCAGGAACACGCCCTCGCCCGGCGGGAGCCCGTCGACCGCGGTGTCTGTCGTGTACCGCTTGACGAACCCGTCGGTGCTCAACTCCCGCTGGATAGCGGCGACGGTCCCCTGCATGCGCTCGTCGGTCGCCGGGAGGAAGCCCACCAGGGGCATCATCAGGAGCGCGGCGTCGAGGTTGGACGAGCCATACGCCTGGACGAACGTCTTGCGGTCTTCGTCATAGGCCTTGGCGCACACCTCCGAGTGGATCTCATCGCGGAGCGCGCGCCACTTCGCGGCGTTGGGCTCGTCGCTCGGCTCGCCGTACTCCTCCACCATCCGCACGGCACGGTCGAATGCGACCCAGGCCATGACCTTCGAGTGCGTGAAGTGCTGCCGAGCGCCGCGCACCTCCCAGATCCCCTCGTCGGGCTCCTTCCAGCCGTGCTCGAGGAACTCCAGCAACGCGGTGGCCAGGTCCCAGGCCCTGATGTCGTTCTCGGCAATCGCGCCCCGCCGGCTCTGGTACAAGGCGTCGGCGATCTCTCCGTACACGTCGAGCTGGAACTGCTCCGACGCCGCGTTCCCGATCCGCACCGGCTTCGACCCCTCGTACCCGGGGAGCCAGGGAACCTCCCACTCCGTCAGCCGGCGCTCGCCGGCAGGGCCGTACATGATCTGCAGGTCGGACGGCTCGCCGGCGGCCGCGCGCAGCAACCATTGCCGCCACGAGTTCGCCTCGTCCTCGTACCCCGCTTGGAGCAGCGCCATCAGCGTGAACGTCGCATCTCGCAGCCAGCAGAACCGGTAATCCCAGTTGCGGACGCCGCCGATCCATTCAGGGAGTGACGTCGTGGGAGCGGCGACGATTCCGCCTGTCGGCGCGTACGTCAGCGCCTTCAGCGTGATGACAGACCGTTGCACGGCTTCGGGATAGTCGCCGTCGTAGGTCCACTTCTTCGACCAGTTGTGCCACCACGACTCGGTCCGGCTCAGAGCCCAGGTCGTGTTCCGCGGGCGCGGTACGGCTTGGTGCGACGGATACCACGCGAGGCTGAAGGGCACACGCTGACCGGCGCGGACGGTGAAGTCGGCGACCGTCGAGTGCCCGACGCCGCGCGTTTCGACCGGTGTGCGAAGCACGAGGGCGTCCGGGCCCGCCACGGCCAGCAGCGCGCCGCCGACGTCGTGCACCCAAGGGATGATGTGGCCGTAGTCGAACCGGATCGTCAGGTGCATCTGCATCGGCACCTGACCACGCAGCCCCTCGACGATCCTGATCACGTCGACCGTCTGGTCGCGGATCGGCATGAAGTCGATGATCCGAACTGCGCCTTCGGGTGTTTCGAAGTCGGTCTCGAGCACGAGAGTGTGGTCGCGGTAGCGCCGCCGTGTGGCGCGCCCGCCGGTCTTGGGCGCGATCAGCCACCGTCCGTGGTTCTCGTCTCCGAGCAGCGCGGCGAAGCACGCCCCGCTGTCGAATCGTGGTGCGCACAACCAGTCGATCGAGCCGTCGTCGGCGATCAGCGCGGCGGTCTGCGTGTCGCCGACCATCGCGTACTGCTCGATGCGAGATGTCATCGAGTTGTGACGCTATCCGCTTGTGTCGCCGTCCCCGCCGTCAACCTCGCCGCTGATCTCGACGAAGGCGAGTCGGAGCTGCCTCAGCGCCTCGCGCAGCGGCTCTTCGTGGCGGCCGAGTCGATGGCCGAGCCCCTCGACGAGCGCGGCCATGCCGTCGATGGCGAGCTGCGCCTGCTCGAGGTCGGGCGGAAACCCCTCCGCCGGCGAGAGATGCAGTAGGGCGAGCTCCCACAACCCGATCGCGTGGTTGGCGACGATGTCGGAGACCGGCGTCCCGGCGAGCTGCTCTCGTAGCTGACGCAGCTGCTCGCGTGCCTGCTCGTCCGTCTCGTCACCGGCAGCGCCGGGCTGAGGAACGCCGGGTTGGTCTTCGGGGTTCTCGTCGGACGGTTCCTGCTCGCCGCCCGGCGTCCAGAGGGTGCTCACACTGGTATCCTGACCTCTTCACATCCGAACTGGGAAGTGGGACCGGCGCACTCGCCGCTTTCCCCACCCGGCCGTCCGCCCGTCCCGGGTGGGGCGAGCCCGGGTTCGTTATCACGGCCGCCCCAGCGGTCGCTCGATGGCGGACTCCCGGTGTCCGCCATCTTCGCGTCTCGGCGCCGTGGCGGGTGCATCATCAGCGTGAGACCGAGAGGTGATCACATAGCCACAGACGACGCCAGGATCAACGACCGCATCCGAGCACGTGAGGTCCTCCTGATCGGACCGCAGGGGGAGCAGCTCGGGGTGAAGCCGATGCCCGAGGCACTTGCGATCGCCCGCGACGAGGAGCTCGATCTCGTCGAGGTGGCGCCCAATGCGAACCCGCCGGTGTGCCGGATCATGGACTTCAACAAGTGGAAGTACGAGCAGCAGCAGCGGCGCAAGGAGTCACGAAAGAGAGCGACGAGCGTCGTCGTCAAGGAGATGAAGTTCCGGCCCAAGATCGACGAGCACGATTACGTCACGAAGATGAAGCACGTCGAGCGCTTCCTCGCCGAGGGGTCGAAGGTCAAGCTCACGATCATGTTCCGAGGGCGCGAGGTGTTCCATCCCGAGCTGGGGCGACGGATCTTGGAGCGCGTTGCCGAGCAGGTCAGCGACATCGCGACAGTCGAGGCGGCACCGCGTCAGGACGGACGCAACATGACGATGGTGTTGAACCCGATGAAGCGACCGGCGCGGGCCCGGGCGGCCGCAGCGTCGCCACCTCCGGGTGGCAACGGCAGCGAAGGAGCGCAGTAGTGCCGAAGATGAAGACGCACCGCGGTGCGGCGAAGCGCTTTCGGGTCACGGGGTCGGGGAAGATCCGGCGCCGGAAGGCGTTCCGCTCGCACCTGCTGGAGAAGAAGTCCAGCCGGCGGACCCGACGCCTCGCGCGCGGGGCCGAGGTCACCGGTGGGGACCGAAAGCACGTCGAGCGTCTACTCGGCCGGTCATAGGACACCGCGGCACACCGCCGCGACGCAGGAGGCATTGCACGATGGCCAGGGTGAAGCGATCCGTCCAGGGCAAGAAGCACCGCCGCGCCGTGCTCGAAGCGGCGTCCGGCTACTCCGGCGCGAAGAGCCGCGGGTTCCGGAAGGCGAACGAGCAGGTGATGCGCTCGGGCCGGTACGCGTACCGCGACCGGCGAGCCCGCAAGGGGGAGTTCCGGCGCCTCTGGATCGTGCGAATCAACGCCGCGTGCCGGCAGAACGACATCTCGTACTCCCGTTTCGTCGCCGGGCTCCGCGCCGCCGACATCGAGATCGACCGCAAGATCCTCGCCGACCTCGCCGTGCGCGACTCGGCCGCGTTCGGCGCGCTCGTCGCCGCCGCTCGCGAGGCGCTGCAAGCAGCCTGAGCAGCCTGTGCCGGCGCTCGGTCCCCGGCACCACCGCGTCCGTCGGCTTCGCGAGCTGATTCGTGATCCGCGTGCTCGCAGAAATGAGGGCGCGTTCGTCGTCGAAGGCCCGCGCATCGTCGAAGCTGCGATCGACCGCGGAGCAACGTTCGAGAGCGCATACGTGGCGCCCGGAGCAGAGCGGGCATTCAGCGCCCTCACCGAACGGCTGCGCGGCCTCGGAGTCCCCATCGAGGAGCTCAAGGAGGGCGTGCTCGAGCGGATCGGCGACACGGTCACGCCGCAGCCGGTGATCGCAGTCGCGGACCTGACGCGTCCGGACATCGAGGCGCTCGGTCGCGACGGCCTCGTGATGGTTGCGGTAGCGGTACGTGATCCCGGGAACGCCGGCACGCTCGTGCGCAGCGCGGAGGCGGCGGGAGCCGCGGGAGTAGTGTTCTGCGGCAATTCGGTGGACCCGTACGCTCCGAAAGTGGTGCGATCGTCTGCCGGAGCAGTGCTCGGAATCCCCGTAGTGGAGGCGGACGACCCGGTGAACGTGCTCGACGCGCTCGGCCGTCACGGACGGCGGCGCCTCGCCGCCGTCGCGTCCGGGGGGGAGCCGTTCGACCACGTCGATCTCACCGGGCCCGTCGCGGTGGTGCTCGGCAACGAGGCCGAGGGGTTGCCCCCGGGGCTCGATGCGCACCTCGACGGACGGGTCACCATCCCCATCGAGCCGCCATCCGACTCCCTGAACGTCGGGATGGCCGGCACGGTGCTCGCCTTCGAGGCGGTGCGGCAGCGGCGAGCCGAGTCGTGACGCTCGACGAAGCGCAGCGGCTCCTCGACGAGGCCCGAGGCGATGCGGCGGAAGCGGCCGAGACGGCCGCAAGTCGCGACGAGCTCGCCGAGTTGGAGCGTCGGTACGTCGGCCGCAAGTCTCCGGCGGCGGTGGCGACCGAGGCGATCAAGACGCTCCCGCCCGAAGATCGCCGCGCCGCCGGTCAGGCGGTGTCGGCGTACAAGGACGCGATCACGAAGGTCCTCGACCGCCGCCGCCGGGCGATCGCAGGCGGCGACGGCGAAGGCGGCCCTCGAGGGGAGCGGCTCGACCTGAGCGTCGGCGGCCATGGGCGCACCCGCGGCCATCTGCACCTCGTCACCCAGGTCCAGCGCGAGCTCGAGGACATCTTCACCGGCCTCGGCTACCGCGTCGCCGAAGGCCCCGAGGTCGAGGACGACTGGCACAACTTCGAGGCGCTCAACATCCCGCCCGCGCACCCGGCGCGTTCGATGCAGGACACGCTGTACGTCCGGCTCGGCGCCGACGAGCAGGTGATGCTGCGGACGCACACGTCGCCGGTGCAGATCCGGACCATGGAGACCAACGAGCCTCCTATCTACGTCGTGGCGCCGGGCCGCACCTACCGCAACGAGAGTCTCGACGCCCGTCATTCGCCCGTGTTCCACCAGATCGAGTGCCTGGCTGTCGACCACGACATCACCCTCGCCGACCTGTTCGGCACGATCGAGGTCTTCGTCAAGCAGCTCTTCGACGACGAATCCATCCAGACCCGCTTCCGATCCGACTACTTCCCGTACACGGAGCCGTCGGCCGAGCTGGCGGTGAGTTGCGTCTTCTGCCGCGGCGAAGGGTGCCGCGTCTGCTCCCAGACCGGGTGGATCGAGCTCGGCGGCTGCGGCATGGTCGACCCCAACGTCTTCGAAGCCGTCGGCTACGACCCCGAGGAGTGGCAGGGCTTCGCGTTCGGCTTCGGCCTCGAGCGGATCGCCATGATCCGCTACGGCATCGACGAGATCCGTCGGTTCTTCGACAGCGACATCCGCTTTCTGTCGCAGTACTAATGCGCGCACCCCTCTCCTGGATCCGGGACTTTACCCCCGTCGAGGCGCCGGTCGACGAGATCGTCGCCGCCCTCAATCAGCTCGGGCTCGAGGTCGAAGCGGTCGAGGAGCCCGGGCGCGAGGTCGCCGGCGTCGTGGCGGCGCGTGTGCTCGGCGTGGATCCTCATCCCAACGCCGACAAGCTCACGGTCGTCGACGTCGACTACGGCAGCGGCTCGACGCGTGTCGTGTGCGGGGCGCGCAACGTGACCGCCGGCGACGTGGTGCCGTACGCGCCTGCGGGGGCGCGGCTCCCCGCGATCGGAACGCTCGAGCGCAGGAAGATTCGCGGGGTCGACTCCGATGGGATGCTCCTCGCGCCCGATGAGCTCGGTCTCGGCGAGGACCACGAGGGCATCGTGCAGCTCGGGGACACCGCCGAGCCGGGCGACGACGTTCGCCGCCTCCTTGCGCTCGACGACGTGATCTTCGACCTCTCGATCACACCGAACCGGCCCGACGCCATGTGCATCATCGGCGTTGCGCGAGAGCTTGCTGCTCACTTCAGGCTCCCGCTGACCGTCCCCGAGGCCAACGCCCCGACCGACCCGGAGGTCGAGTCCGACATCACGGTTCGCATCGATGCGCCCGACCGATGTCCCCGTTACCTCGCCCGGGTCGCGGAGGTGACGTTGGGGCCCTCGCCCGCATGGCTCGCGCAGCGTCTCGTCAAGGCGGGCATGCGACCGATCAGCAACGTCGTCGACGTCACGAACTACGTGCTGCTGGAACGGAATCAGCCGCTGCACGCGTTCGACCTCGATCGGCTCGGCGGTCGCGGCATCCTCGTGCGCCTCGCACAGCGCGGCGAGCGGATCACGACCCTCGACTGCGTCGAGCGGGAGCTCGAGCAGGAGGACCTGCTCATCTGCGACGCCGACGGCGTGCCCCAGGCGATCGCCGGGA
>JALZAA010000415.1 GCA_030948625.1 Actinomycetota bacterium | reverse complement strand
GCTCCCAGTTCAGCCACGAGGACCAACAGGTCGCGGAGGCCTTTGCCGCCGCCGCCGGGGTCGCGGTCGACAACGCGCGAATGCGCGCTCGGCTCGGCAACATCGCGCTGCTCGAGGACCGAGAGCGAATCGCCCGCGACCTCCACGACAAAGTGATCCAGCGGCTATTCGCGGCGGGCATGGCGCTCCAGACGGCGCTGCCCCTCACCGAACGCAGCGAGGCGGCAAGCCGGATCGCGCAGACGATCGAGGAACTCGACGAGACCATCCGGGAGATCCGCTACACGATCTTCGCCCTCGAGCGACCCTCACACCGTGGCGTGCGCGTCGACATCTTCGCCCAGGCGGATGGGGTACGGGAAGCGCTCGGCTACTCACCCGACCTGAAGCTCGACGGTCCGATCGACGTCGTCGTCACCGAAGAGATCGCCGAGCACCTGCTCGCGACGCTCCAGGAGGCGCTCGCGAATGTCGCCAAGCATGCACGGGCCTCCAAAGTGGAAGTCCTGGTGCAAGCAGGCTCCAACGTCTTCCTCCGGGTCGAGGACGACGGCGTCGGCCTCCCGGATCGAGTCGACCGGAAGAGCGGCCTCGCCAACATGGAGCAGAGAGCGGGAACGCTGGGCGGGACCTTCACTGCGCGCCGCACGAAGCGCCGCGGGGGCACGATCATCGAATGGCAAGTGCCGCTCGCCTGATCAGTTCGATGTCAGGGCTGATCCGTGCGACCTCGCTCGAGCGTCGCCGCCACTCCGACGAGGAAACTCCGGACCAACGATTCGGTGAGGTGCTGCTCGGTGAGGACATCGTGCCCATTGACCGACGCTTGATAGGTGCCGGTAAGGCTCAAGTGCGAGTGCTGCGTCGGCATCGGCTCGAGTCGCAAGTCAGCGTCCAGCGTCGTGAACGGGCCCTTGCCCGCAACCCAACGCACCGGGATGACGACGCTGCGCTCGATCATCCGCGCGTCCCCGAACTCGACCGCGACGTCAGACGCGGCGAGCGCCGCCGCCGCAGGTTCCGTCAGCCACGCGCTCCCGTTTGAGACGAGCACGCTTCCGGCCTCCTCGAAGCCTTCGTCGATCGGGACGAAGTCATGGACATTCGGCATCCGCGCGGACGCTATACGCCACTTCTCGGGATAAACAGGGTCGAAAGTCACCTTCCTGCGCATCCCCGCGGAGCTTGGCCTCATTTGTGCGGATGCGTGCATGATGGTGATCAGATGCCCTTCCGCGACCGGCGTGAAGCGGGTCAGCGCCTGGCGGAGCGGCTCTCGGGTCTGCGGGGGTCGCGACCGCTCGTCCTCGGGCTTCCGCGCGGCGGCGTGCCCGTGGCGTTCGAGGTCGCGCGCGCGATGGACGCGCCGCTCGACGTGCTCGTCGTGCGCAAGATCGGCGTCCCGTTCCAGCCCGAGCTCGGCATGGGCGCGGTCGGTGAAGACGGCGTCCGCGTCCTCAACCCGGCCGTGCTGCGCGACGCAGGCGTGACCGAGGACCAGCTGGCGGCGGTCGAAGCGCGCGAGCGCGCCGAGGTCGAACAGCGCGCCGCGCGCCTGCGAGGCGGACGTCCTGCCACGCCGTTGACCGGTCGAACCGTCATCATCGTCGATGACGGGCTCGCGACGGGCGGCACGGCGCGCGCTGCTATCCGCGTGGCGCGGGCGCGCGGCGCGGAGCGCGTCGTGCTCGCCGTGCCGGTCGCGCCGCCCGACACGGTTGCGGCGCTCGCGCGCGAGGCCGACGACGTGATCAGTGTCGAGACGCCGGAGCCGTTCTTCGCCATCGGAGGCTGGTACGCGGACTTCACGCCGACGTCGGAGCAGGAAGTCGTGGATCTGCTCGCTGCCGGCGGTACCGGGCGTCGCCCGAGCGATCGGCCGCCGGGCCCACCGCTTACATAGCTCAGCGGCCCGTCGGGGGAACACTGACCCCGACCGGCGGGTTCGCAAGAAGGCTCCGCCGTCCACCAACGGAGGCCGCCATGCCCGAGGGACGAGATCGAGTGCGAACCGAGAACGGGCCCAAGCGGGTGCGCACGTACCTGGGCGGCGAGCTGATCGCCGACACCAAGCACCCCAAGCTCGTCTGGGAAGTGCCGTACTTCCCCTCCTACTACTTCCCCCCGACGGACGTGCGCATGGATGCCTTGATCCCCAACGGGCACACGCGCCACTCGCCGAGCCGGGGCGACGCCGTCAACTTCACGGTGAAAGCCGGTGACCGCGAGGTGGAGGACGCCGCCTGGCACTACCCCGACTCACCCGTGGAGGAGCTGCGCGGTCTGATCCGGTTCGACTGGGACGCCATGGACGGCTGGTTCGAGGAGGACGAGGAGGTCTACGTCCATCCTCACGACCCGTACAAGCGGATCGACATCTTGCACAGCTCCCGGCACGTCGAGGTCGAGGTGAACGGGGTCAAGGTCGCGGAGACGCGCAGCCCGACGCTGTTGTTCGAGACAGGTTTGCCGACCCGCTATTACGTCCCGAAGGTCGACGTGCGCATGGACCTGCTCGTTTTGACCGACACGACGAGCGGCTGTGCATACAAGGGCTTCGCGAAGTATTGGTCGGTCGAAGCGGACGGCGAGACCTTCGAGGACGTGGTGTGGTCGTACCCGACGCCGCTCCCGGAGAACGTCAAGATCGCCGGCCTTGTGTCCTTCTACAACGAGAAGGTCGACCTGGTCGTGGACGGCGAGCGTCTGGAGCGACCCAACACCAAGTTCTCCTGACCCGGGCTACTGGCTCGGCGTGGGCGGCGGGCTCACGCCGTTCGCGGCCAGCCGCGCGCTCACGTCATCGGGGATCGTGATCACCCAACCGCTGCGCTCGAGCGCTTGGCGACTCATCACGACCTCACCG
>JALZAA010000387.1 GCA_030948625.1 Actinomycetota bacterium | reverse complement strand
TGGTGCTCTCCATGACGGCGTGGCACAGCTCGTCGACTGCGATCCGGATGTCGTCGGTCTGGTCGCAGTCGAAACCGGCACGCTCAGCGGCATCCGCCGCCACCAGCCGCACCGTCCGCAGGTGCTCCACCGTTGCCGGCACCTGCAGGCGCAACGCACACTCGCCTACTGGATCCTGTTGCATCACCGGCACAGAGGGCTCCCAACGCGATCTGCGTTGTCCCGGACGCTACCCAGGGGCCCCCGAAACCATGCGAAGCGGTCACCCCCCAGCGCTTCCCCGCCTTGTCTCCAACGGAACCCCCGGTGGAACATGCGGGCACGGCGGGACCGACGAGGAGTCACCCATGCCCGAACAGACGGTCGAGATTCGCCTCATCATCCCCGGGGCCCCCGAGTTCCTGCGCCTCGCGCGCCTCGCCGCCGCCGACGCCGGCAGCCGCGCCGGCCTGACCTACGACGAGATCGAGGATCTCCGCATCGGCGTCGACGAGCTGTGCCACACCGTGATGCGGACCGACGGCACCGGGGTCGTCACCCTCGTCTTCCGGCTGCTCGACGACGGGATCGAGGTCGAGGGCGAAGGGCCGGCGCTCGACGCCGGCGGCGAGGCGAAGCCGAGCGAGCTATCACGCACGATCGTCGCCGCCATCGTCGACGAGCACGACCTCGACCGCGACGGCGACAAGCTCCGATTTCGCCTGTCCAAGCGGACGCAGCGCCACTGAGATGCCGGTTTCGGCGGAAGAGCGCGCCGCGCTCTTTGCGGAGTATCACCGCACCGACGATCGTGGCCTCCGCGACGAGCTCATCGAGATGAACATCGGGCTGGCGGAGGCGGTCGCCCGGCGCTTCGGCGGCCGGGGCGAGCGCCATGACGATCTGCTGCAAGTGGCGCTGGTCGGCCTGCTGAAGTCGGTGGAGCGCTTCGACCCGGACCGCGGCCTCGCCTTCTCGAGCTTCGCCACGCCGACGATCGAGGGCGAGCTCAAGCGCCACTTTCGCGACAAGCGATGGGCCGTGCGCGTCCCGCGCCGCCTCCAAGAGCAGATGCTGGAGGTCAACCAGAGCGTCGCCGTGCTCACGCAGAGGGCCGGCCGGTCCCCGACCATCGACGAGATCGCGGCCGACACGCGCATGACGCCGGAGGACGTGCTCGAGGGCCTCGAGGCCGGACGGGCCATCGTCGCGGCGCCGATCGACGGCGATGACGGTCAGGATGGCCGCGGTGGGATCATCGACCGGCGTGGTCAGGCCGACGCCGGACTGGAACACGTCGAGCAACGCATGATCGTGGGGAAGCTGCTCGACTCACTGCCGGACCGCGAGCGCGCCATCGTCACACTGCGCTTCTACGACGGGTTGACCCAGTCCGAGATCGCCGAACGCTTCGGCGTGAGCCAGATGCAGATCTCGCGCATCCTCGCCCGGACGCTCGACCGCCTGCGCTCCGGCGCGGGCGACGTCGACGTCCTGATCTGACTCCAATCGGCTGTCACTTCTCCTGGGACGCCTCCAACAGCGCTTCTTTCCACGTGCGGAAGCGATCGTGCGCACGGCCGTCGGCGCTGATGCCCTCGCCTCGCCCGTCGGGCCACAAGCGGAAGGTGTACCGCTCCTCGAGGTCGTCGGCGGCGAGCGCCATGTAACGGGCATCCGCTCGCGACGCCGGTCCCGCCCGCCACAACAGGTAGCGGCCGATGCGACGCTTGTACGCGACGAGCGTGACGCCGAAGTCGGCGCCCAGCGCACGCAACTCAGAGGGGGCCTCCACCCACCGTTCGGAGGGGATCAGGTAGTCGCGTTGGGGCAGCGGAGGGAGGTCGTCGGTGTGGTGATCCGTCACGACGGGAGGGCGATCTTCGGGCGACGTCGCCATTCTGCAATGCTCGCACCCGCATGACCGAGGTGCACGATCTCCCGACACCGGCGCTCGTCGTCGACACGGCCGCCTTCGACCACAACCTGTCGGTGATGTCCGACGCCCTGCCGGGTGAGCGGTGCCGGCCGCACGTGAAGGCGCACAAGACGACGGCGCTGGCGCGGGAGCAGGCGGCACGGGGCCACCGCACGTTCACGTGCGCGACGCCGAGAGAGATGATCGGAATGGCCGGGGCCGGCCTTGGAGACGACCTGCTGCTGGCCAACGAGGTCGTCGATGCCCACCGGCTCGAGCAGCTCGCGTCCATCGACGCGCGCGTGACAGTCGCGGTGGACTCGGAAGTCACGATCGACGCCGCGGCGCAGGCGGGGCTGCGAGAGGTCCTGATCGACGTGTTCGTCGGCATGCCCCGGTGCGGCTGCGCGCCCGACCAGGCCGGCCGGCTCGCCGATCACGCGCGCGCCCGTGGCCTCGCCGTACGGGGCGTCATGGGCTACGAGGGCCACGTCGTCGGCGTCGCCGACCGTGCCACCCGAGAGGAGCAGACCGAGACGGCGATGCACATGCTCCTCGACGCGCACGGCGACGTCGGCGGAGAGATCGTGTCGGGCGGCGGGACCGGCACGTACGACATCAACTCGTGGGTCACGGAGATCCAGGCGGGCTCGTACGCGCTCATGGACACCGCGTACGCCCACCTGGACCTGCCGTTCCGGCAGGCGCTCTCCGTCGTCGCGACCGTCATCTCGGTCTCGGAGGGGTGGGCGGTCGCCGACTGCGGGCTCAAGTCCCTCGGCATGGACCACGGCGATCCCACGGTCATCGGGCACACGGTGTGGTTCTGCTCCGACGAGCACATCGTGTTCGGCCGGGAGCAACCGGTCGCCGTCGGAGATCGGGTGCGGGTTTGGCCTGCGCACGTGGATCCCACGGTCGCCTACCACGAGCGCATGCACTTGGCTCGTGGCGACGAGGTCGTCGACACGTGGAGCGTCGATCTCCGAGGTTGGTAGTTCCTCCGACTGGCCCGTATCCCTCCCGGTACAGTGCGGGCGTGTCGCTGCGTCGCCGTCTCCTGCTGCTCTCCGTGGCGTACCTCGTCCTTGTTCTCGCCGGCGGTGCAGCTGTGTTGCGTATCAGCGCGCAGCGTGACAACGCCGCCGCGGACCAGCGTGAGCTGGTGTCACAGGCCAACCTGAGCCCGACGACGCAAGCAGCAATCCGCGCGGGCGGGAGCCGTCTCGACGATCTCCGCACGCAGCTCAACATCACGATCGGCACGGTCCTTGGCGTCGCGTTCGTCATGACCCTGTTCGCGGCGTTCCTCGTCCGGCGATGGGTCACGCGACCACTCGACCGCGTCGCGCGCGCGGTCCGCAGCGCGCGTAGCGGGGAGGTCGGCGTCATCCCGCCGCACGGACCGCCGGAGATCGCCGACCTCGCTCGCGACGTCGACACGATGCGGCTGCAGATGAACCGCGCGCTCTACGACGCCGTGCGCGCCCGCGAGACGATCGAGCAGAGCGCGTCGGTGGTGCTCACGTTGCGGTCGGAGCTGGCCGCCGACCTCGGTGACCTTCCGGACGGCTGGACCGTCGCAGCCCAGTTGCAACCGGCCGAGGGTGTCGTCGCCGGCGACTGCTACGACGTGATCACGCTGTCGCCGTCGTCACTCGGGTTGGTCGTGGTCGACATCTCCGGGCACGGCGCGGTGTCCGGGATCCTGGCTCTGCGTTGCAAGGAGTTGCTGCGTGCGGGTCTGCGCGACGGGTTCGAGCCCGACGAGGCCGTGCAGTGGGCGTCGGAGCAGCTCGACGACCTCGGCGACGAGGCCTTTCTCACCGCCTTCGTCGGCGTGGTGAATCTCCAGACGGGCGACATGCGCTACGCGAACGCCGGCCACCCGCCGGCGCTGCTGTGCTCACCGAGCCATGCCCTCGAGCTCGAGCCGACCGGCCCCATCGTGGGCCCGCTCCTCGGGCCGTGGCGCACGGCCACGGCCGGGCTCGACCCCGGCGACACGCTCGCGATCTACACCGACGGCGTCGTCGAGGCCCGGAGCGCCGAACGCGAGGAGTTCGGCGCCCAGCGGCTCACGGACCTCGTGTGCGAGTCCTCGTGCGAAGAGGCCGAGGCGATCGCCAAGCGCTGCGTCGAGGAGATCTCCTCGTTCGCGCCGGGGCGCTTGCGCGACGACGTCACCGTGGTGCTGCTGTGCCGGCCGCCGCGGCAGCAGCGTCCCTGACGCCGGACCGCTACCGTTTGCGCGGAGACGGCGGCTCCGCCGACCGTCACCGCAGGAGCCGGAGCTTGCGACGGCGACCAAGGAGACACTGTTGTCTGACGATCTTGCCGCCCTCGACGCGACCGCCCAAGCCGAGCTCGTGCGCAGCCGTGAGCTGTCACCCGTGGAGCTCGTCGACGCTGCGATCACCCGCATCGAGAAGCTGAACCCGGAGCTCAACGCGGTCATCCATTCGCGTTTCGACCGGGCGCGGGACGACGCGGCGTCGGCCGCGCTCCCCGACGGGCCGTTTCGCGGCGTGCCGACCCTGTTCAAGGACCTCATGGCCGCGATGGAGGGCGAGCCCTGTCACGAGGGGATGCGCTTCCTGAGGGACAACGACTATCGGGCGGGTTACACCGACAACCTCGTCCGGCGCTTCGTCGATGCCGGGTTCGTCTGCTGTGGCCGCACGAACGTCCCCGAGCTCGGATTGTTGCCGACGACGGAGCCTGCTGCGTACGGCCCGACGCCCAATCCGTGGGACACCTCGCGCACCACGGGCGGCTCGAGCGGCGGCTCGGCCGTCGCCGTCGCGACGGGAATGGTGCCGGTCGCGCACGGCAACGACGGCGGCGGCTCGATCCGCATCCCCGCGAGCTGCTGCGGTCTCGTCGGCCTCAAGCCGTCGCGAGGCCGCACGTCGCTCGGCCCCCGTTACGGGCAGCTGACGATGATGCTGAACGTGGAATTGATGCTGACGCGCTCGGTGCGCGACACCGCACGCGTGCTCGACACGGTATGGAAGCCGTTTCCCGGTGACCCGTTGATCGCGCCTGCACCTGCGCGGCCCTTCGCCGACGAGGTCGGCACCGACCCCGGGCGGCTGCGGATCGGGATGCTGACCACCAACCCGATGGGCGGAGCGGAGATCCACCCCGACTGCGTCGCGGCTGTCGACGACGCGGCGCGACTCCTCGAGTCCCTCGGCCACCGCGTCGAGGCGTCGTACCCCGAGACGCTCGAGAACCCCGAGATGATGGGGCCGTTCAGTGTCGTCTGGACGGCCGGAACGACCCATGACCTCGACGACTACGCCGCTTTCGTCGGCAAGCCGATCACCGAGCAAGACGTCGAGCCGCTCACGTGGGCACTCGCCGAGTCGGGTCGCGACGTGACCGCGTCCCAGTACATCGACGCGGTGAGCGCATTGCAGGGTTTCACTCGCGACCTCGCCGATTGGTGGGACGGCGGGTTCGACCTGTTGCTGACGCCGACGCTCGGGGAGCCGCCGGTGCCGCTGGGCACATTCGCCGCGCAACCCGACAATCCGTGGCACGGGTTCTTCCGCGCCGCACAGTTCGTTCCGTTCACAGTGCAGTTCAACATCTCGGGGCAACCCGCGATCTCCCTGCCCTTGTCGTGGAATGCCGACGGGCTGCCGATCGGCTCGCAACTCGTCGCCGCGTACGGCCGCGAAGACCTGCTCCTGAGGGTCGCGGCCCAGCTCGAGCAGGCACGGCCGTGGGCCGACCGGCGCCCGCCCGTGCACGCCTGACCGAACGGCGGACGGGTGACGGTCAGGATCGGCGGCGGGCAGGGCTTCTACGGCGACACGCCCGCAGCCGTCGACACACTGCTGGAGGAGGGCGTCGACTACCTGTGCCTCGAGGCGCTGGCCGAGCTGACGCTCGCCATCCTCCAGAAGGACCGGCAGCGGGACGAGACGCGCGGGTACACGCGCGACCTACCCCTTTATCTCGCCAAGGCGCTCCCCGCTGTGGCGGCGGGGCGTACGAAGCTCATCACGAACGCGGGCGGCATCAACCCGACCGCTGCCGCGCGCGCCGCAGTGGACACCGCGAAGCAGCTGGGCGTGTCGGGACTCAAGGTTGCGACCGTGCTCGGCGACGATCTGAAACCGCGGTTGGACGAACTGCGGGCGGCGGGCACGACGTTGGCGCACGCCGACTCGGGCGCGACGTTCCACGAGTTCCCGGGCGAGCCGCTGTTCGCGTCCGCCTACCTGGGCGCGCGGCCGATTGCCGACGCGCTCGCCGGCGGCGCCGACGTCGTCATAACAGGGCGGGTGGCCGACGCCGCGTTGTTCCTCGGCGCCGCGGCCCACGCCCACGGGTGGCAGTGGGACGACTGGGACCGCCTCGCGGCCGGCACCCTGATCGGCCACCTGCTCGAGTGCTCGGGCCAGGTGGCGGGCGGCAACTACAGCGGGGAGTGGTGGACGATCCCGCATCCGTGGGACCTGCCGTACCCGATCGCCGAAGTGGAGGCCGACGGCAGCGCCGTGATCACGAAGCCGAAGAGCGCGGGCGGTCGCGTCAACTTCGACACCGTGCGCCACCAGTTGCTGTACGAGGTGCACGACCCGTCGGCATATCTCGCTCCCGACGTCGTCCCGGACTTCACCTCCGCAGCGTTCACGGAGCTCGGCGACGACCGCGTCCGCGTCGACGGCGTGCGCGGCGCGCCGGCGACGCCGACGTACAAGGCGCTGCTCGCGTACCACGCCGGGTGGTCGGGCGAGGCGCGCGCTGCGTTCTCGTGGCCCGACGCGTACGAGAAGGCGAAGGCGACTGCCGCGCTGCTTGCGAAGCGGGCGGGGATGGCCGGCTACGCCGTCGACGAGTGGTGCTTCGAGTACTGGGGCGTGAACGCGCTGGGCGGGCCCACCGTGCCTCCACCGCGGGACGAACCACCCGAGGTCGTCGTGCGTGCCGCCTGGCGGTGCGAGGACGAGCGGACGGCCGCGCTCGTCGGCCGCGAGCTCATTCCCCTCACGTTGTCGGCTCCTCCTGCGGGTTTCACGGGCATGGGCCGCGGCGGCGCGCGCCCGACCGAGCTGCTGGGCATCTGGCCCACGCTCGTCGACCGCAAGCTCGTCGACGAGCACGTGCGCGTGACGTTCGAGGAGGTGGAGTGATGGCCCGCCTCCAGCTCCGAGAGCTGTGCGGTTATCGGTCCGGCGACAAGGCCGACATCGCCAACGTGGCGATCTTCGCCGACGACGACGAGTCGTACGAGGTCATCGTGCGCGAGGTCAC
>JALZAA010000384.1 GCA_030948625.1 Actinomycetota bacterium | reverse complement strand
GCGGCCACCGCGAGGGAGCGAGATCGTGGCCGGCGACAAAGTCGTCGGCACCGTCACGAGCAGCGTCGCCGCCGATGACGTCCCCGCCGCCGCGCTCGGCTACGTGCGCCACGAGGTCGAACCACCGGCCGAAGTCGAGCTGCGTTGGGACGGCGGGACCGGCCGCGCCCGCGTGGAGCCTGTGCCGACTTCCGCCTCCGAGTGAGCGCGGACGCAGTCGCCACCGCGCTGTTCGCGGTCGGCTACCCGACGTCGATCGTCGTGATCCTGCGGTTCGTGCCCGTCGTGCGCGAACGCCGGTGGAAGTGGTTCGCCGCGCACCAACTCGCCGTGGCCGCGATCGTGGCCGGCTGGGCGCTGAAGGACGACCGCAGAGCCGTCGCGATCAACTCGTCCTGGTTCGTGGTCGCGGCCGTCTGGTACGCGCTCGGCGACCGCCGCCCAGCCCGTCCCTGATGCGTGCGCTGGGGGCCCATATGTCCCCCGACGCACGCATCAAGAGGCTGCGGGGATCCTGACGAGGAAACGCGTGCCTTGGCCGTCGACCACGCGCACGTCGGCGGAGCCGCCCATCGCCCCCGACAGCTCCCGGACGATGGCAAGGCCGAGGCCGGTGCCCACTTTGCGGCCCGGCGCCGGGCGCGACGTGTACAGGCGGTCGAACACGTGGGGGAGGTCATCGGCATCGATGCCCGGCCCGTCGTCGTCGACGCGCAGCTCGAGCGTCCCGTTGGTGGCGGACAGGCCGACGTCGACTCGCGCGCGGGCGTACTTCAGCGCGTTCTCCACGAGGTTCGCGACGATCTGACCGAGACGCTCGGGGTCGGCGTCGACGGGGGCCGCGCGGTCACGATCGAAAACGAGCTCCACTCCGATCTCGCGAGCGGACGGACGGAACGCGTCGGTCGCCTCGCCCACCACCTCGGCGGCGTCGACTGGCCGGGGCGTGAGCGAGAACTCGTGCGCGTCGAGCCGAGCCAGATCGAGCAGGTCGGCGACGAGCCGCTCCAGCCGTCGAGCCTCGGAACCGATCACCTCCGCGGCGCGCTTCTGGCCCTCCCGGCCTTCGACGGTGCCGTCGGCGATCGCCTGGGCGTAGCCGCTAATCGACGTGAGCGGAGTTCGCAGATCGTGGGACACGCTCAGCAGGAACCCCCGCTCGAGCCCGCGCGCCGCTTCGAGCTGCGCGGCCATGCCGTCGAGCGCCCGCGCCAGCCCGGCCAGCTCGTCGTCGGGATGCCGTCCCAGATCGACCCGGGCGGACAGATCTCCGGCCGCGATCTGGTCCGCGGTCTCGCCCATCGCGGTGAGCGGTCTCGTGAGCCGCCGCGCCAGGTAGAACGCGACGATCGCCGCCACGGCGAGCGCCACCGCCCCGGCGAGCAGGAAGAACGGGCCGGCGCGGCCGAGGGGCTGCGTCTCGACCTTTTGCGTGAGGAGGACGACCGGCGTGTTGCCGTTCACCACGGCTAGCGGGTCGGCCACGAACACTGTCCCGCCCCGCTGGCCGCTCTGCTCCGCGCCCCGGAGGAGCCCTCGTGAGTCGAGATCCGCCGGCGCGAGGCCCTTCGGCAGGTCGGTCAGCCCCGCCTTGGTCGCTTCGTTGCCCAGCAGCGCCGCGATGCCTTCGCGCACCTCGCCCGTCGGCGTCACGACCACGACGCTGACGTCGGATGCCCGCAACGTGTTGGCGATGATCGAGCGGAGGTTGCGATTCAGGCGCCGCTGCGCCTGCGTCGGCGCCGTGCCGGGCTGGTTGAGTTGACGGAACCCGGCCAACCGCTCGACCGCGTTGCTGACGGTCGGCGCCTTCTGGCGCAGGTCTTTGAGCGCGGAGTCGGCGGACGTCTGCCGGAACAGGGCCGCCGCCCCGGCCGCGCTCAGGACGAGCACGCCGACCGCGATCGCGACCATGACGACGAACAGACGGCTGCCGAGCCGGCGGGTGGGCGGTTTGAGCGCCGGCGGGCCCGATTGTGGCGTCACGACTCCAGCCGGTAGCCGACCCCGCGCACGGTCTTGATCTCGACGGTGTCGCCCAGCTTCTTGCGCACCTGCGCGATATGGACGTCGACGGTGCGCGCGTCGCCGTACCAGTCGAAGCCCCAGACGCCGTCGAGGATCTGCTGGCGCGACATCGCGAGACCCGGGCGTTCGGCGAGGTAGCGCAACAGGTCGAACTCCTTGGTCGTGAACTCGACGGGCGCGCCGGCGACGCGCACCTCGCGTCGGCCCACGTCGATTGCCGCCGAGCCGCATTGCACGACCTCGGGCGCCGGGCCCCCGTCGACCCGCCGCAGCACCGCCTTCACGCGGGCGACGAGCTCGGCGGGGGAGAACGGCTTCGTGAGGTAGTCGTCGCCACCGAGCTCCAGCCCGACGACACGGTCGACCTCGCTGTCGCGGGCGGTGAGGAAGATGACGGGGATCTGCGACGTAGCGCGCAGCCGCTTGCACACCTCGAGCCCGTCGATGTCGGGAAGGCCGACGTCGAGCACGACGAGCCGGGGCCGGTGGTCTTTGACGGCCTGCAGGCCGGCTTCACCGCTCGGCGCCTTGAGCACGCGGAAGCCGTCGCGAGCCAGGTACATGTCGACGAGGTCGGCGATGTTGGGCTCGTCGTCGACGACGACGATCGTGCCCTTCTGGTCGTGCACGTCCTCCATGGTCCCATTTCTCCCATGGAAACGCGCGCCAGGCGTTGGCTGTGTGTGAGGTGCGCATCACAGATGCGACCTCAGACGGACGAGTGACGGTCAGTCGAGGCGGTTCTTGCGGGCGATCTCGCCCAGCCATTTGGCGCTCGGCTTCACTATGCGCTCCTGCGTCTCACGGTCGACGGCGACGAGCCCGAACGTGGGGCCGTAGCCGAGCACCCACTCGAAGTTGTCGAGGAGTGACCAGTAGAAGTACCCGCGCACGTCGATGCCGTCGTCGAGGCATCGCCCCACGCCCTGCAGCGCCTCGGTGACGTATTCGATGCGCTGGTTGTCGTCGGCGGTGCCGATCCCGTTCTCGGTGACGAGCAGCGGCGTGCCGGCGACCTCGGCCGCCCGCCGGATCGTCGTCTCGAGCGCCTGTGGCCAGTACTCGTAGCCCATCTGCAGCACAGGGACGTCTTCAGCCGGGGCAAGGATCCCGTCCTCCCCGAACCGGAGCCGCGTGTACGTCTGCACGCCGACGTAGTCGTCGCCGCGGCACGCCTCCAGCCAGACGTCCTCCATCCGGTCGCGAGCCCGTGCCGCCGACGCCTCGCCACCCGGCTCCACTTCGAACTCGTGCATCGACAACGTCATGCCGACGGGTGCCCGCCCCGGTCCGGCCTTGATCGCCTCGTACCCCAACCGGTGCGCCTGGATCAGGTTGTAGATGGACTTGTCGAAGGCACCTTCGTCGCGCTTGCCGGGCGGGAAGACGCCCAGGTAGTGACCCATGAACGCGACGACGTTCGGCTCGTTCAGCGTGCAGTGGATGCCGACGACGTCGCCGAGGTAGCCCGCGGCGACCTCGCAGAAGCGCGCGAACCGGTCTGCGGACTCGGGGACCTCCCAGCCGCCCGCCACGGACGCCCAGATCGGCGTCGTGAAATGGTGATAGCTCACGACGGGCACGACGTCGTTCTCGTAGCAGGTGTCGATCATTCGCCGATAGTGATCGAGCGCGTTGTGCGAGAACTCACCCTCGGCAGGCTCGATCCGCGACCACTCGAGCGAGAAGCGGTACGCGCTGAAGCCGAGGTCGGACAGCAGGGCGATGTCCTCCGGGTAGCGCCAGAAGTGGTCGCACGCCTCCCCGGACGACTCGGCGCACTTGGACCCCGGCGTGTGCTCCCACACCCACCAGTCGTTGTTCGTATTGTCCCCCTCGACCTGGTGCGCGGCAGTCGCTGTGCCCCACAGGAAGGTGTCGGGGAATGAGATCGCCATAGGTGAGAATGGTAGGCGGCCGTACACTTCGCGACCCATGGGCGTGCTCGACGACATCCTCGCCGCCAAACGGGCCGAGCTCGCCCTCGTCCAGGAGTCCGAGGCACGCGACACGCTCCGACGGGCCGCCCTCCGCGCGCCGCCCGCCCGTGACTTCGCCGGCGCGGTGCGACGCGGCGACGGACAGCTCGCCGTGATCGCCGAGATCAAGCGTCGATCCCCGTCGAAGGGCGATCTCGCCCCCAACCTCGATCCGGCCGTGAGAGCGAAGACCTATGAGTCGGGCGGCGCGGCGGCGCTGTCGGTCTTGACCGACCGAGCCTTCTTCGGCGGGTCCGTCGACGATCTGCAACGCGCACGCGCCGCCGTCGAGGTACCCGTCCTGCGCAAGGATTTCACCATCGACGAGACCCAGGTGTACGAGACGCGCGCGATCGGCGCCGACGCCGTGCTGCTCATCGTCGCGGCGCTCCCCGACGACGGCCTGCTCGCGGCTCTGCGCGCGCTGGGCGACGAGATCGGCCTCGCGGTGCTGGTCGAGGCGCATGACGATGCCGAGCTCGATCGTGCCCTCGGCGCCGGCGCGACGGTGGTCGGCGTCAACGCACGCGACCTCGGAACGTTCGGCGAGGACCTCGGCCTGAGCGAGCGGTTGGCGGGCCGGATCCCGGCGAGCGTCACGGCGGTGGCCGAGAGCGCGATCCGGTCGCCCGACGACGCCGGCCGCATGGCCGAGGCGGGCTACGACGCCGTGCTCGTGGGCGAGGCGCTCGTGCGCAGCGACGACCCCGCGGCGCTCGTCCGCGCCATGAGCCGGCATTCCGTGCAACCGAGGGGGTAGCCGTGACACGGTTCGTTCTCAGCGAGCAGCAGATGCCCACGGCATGGTTCAACGTGCTGCCCGTGTTGCCCGAGCCGGTGCAGCCGCCGCTGCACCCTGCGACACGCGAGCCGGTCGGGCCCGACGACCTGGCGCCGCTGTTCCCGATGGGGCTCATCGCCCAGGAGGTGTCGACCGAGCCGTGGATCGACATCCCCGGCGAGGTTCTCGACATCCTGCGCTTGTGGCGCCCGACGCCGCTCGTGCGCGCGGAGCGGCTCGAAGCCGCGCTCGGCACGCCGGCGCGCATCTACTACAAGGACGAGTCTCTGTCCCCGGCGGGCTCGCACAAGCCGAACACCGCGGTCGCGCAGGCGTTCTACAACCAGGCCGAGGGTGTGCGCCGGCTCACGACCGAGACCGGGGCCGGGCAGTGGGGGAGCGCGCTGGCTTTCGCGTGCACGCAGTACGGGATGGAATGCAAGGTGTACATGGTGCGGGCGTCGTACGACCAGAAGCCGTACCGCCGGATCATGATGCAGTTGTGGGGCAGCGAGGTCGTGCCGTCACCG
>JALZAA010000355.1 GCA_030948625.1 Actinomycetota bacterium | reverse complement strand
GCACCATCGGGAGAAATCAACAAGGAGGTCGAACAATGTGGTTCTTGGGGATCTTTCTCGTCTGGGGCGTCGTCGCGTTCTTCGTTTGGCGCCGGCGAGGCTGGAGGTGCGCCCCGGGCGCATCGGGGGAGGCCGTCCTCGGCGAGCGTTACGCCCGCGGCGAGATCACCGAAGACGAGTATCGAGAGCGTCTCCGCGTCCTGAAAGAGACCGGCCGACGGGGCCGCGCGCGGTGATGCCTCCAAACGGACGTGCGCTGACTCCTCCTCGACCGCAACGTCTGATCGTGGGCGTCTTCGTCAACGTCGCCGCTCTTACGGCGTGGGCCGCTGACGCGTCCGAGCAGGCTCGTGAGAAGCAATCACGGCGTCGAGCCCGAGGCGACGGCACGGGTCGGACTCAGGCGAAGATGCTGTACTGATCGGGTCCGGCGCCGGGCCGGAAGAGCGGGGGAGACGGACGAATGGCGATCGACACGGCAGCCTCGGAAGCGACGATGCAGCCGGCGCATCCGCTCGAGTCGCTCACCGCCGCCGAGATCAAGACGGCGGCGACGGTGCTCCGCGCCGACGAACGCCTGACCGGCGCCGCTCGGTTCGCGTACTTCGGGCTCGACGAGCCGCCGAAGGCGGAGGTCGCCACCTTCGCTGACGGCGACCCGATGGAACGGCGAGTGCGCGTGGTGGTCGTCCCCGGCCCTGCCGCCGACGTGGTGGAGGCGGTCGTCGACGTGGGCGCGCGGGCAGTGCTCTCGTGGCGAGAGGTCCCCGACGCGCGCCCCGCACTGCTGTTCGAGGAGTCGTTCAAGGCCATCGTGGCGCTCAACGAGCATGCCGGGTGGCAGGCGGCGCTGGCTCGCCGCGGGATCACGGATCAGACGCGCGTCCAGATCGACCCGTGGCCGGCAGGGAACTTCGGGCTCGCGATGGAGGAGGGGCGGCGCATCAGCCGCTGCCTCGCCTATTACAGGGCGACCGACACCGACAACGGCTACGCGCGCCCCATCGAGGGGCTCATCGGATTCGTCGACGTCGCGCGCGGGGAGGTCTTGGAGATCGCCGACTACGGGGCCGTGCCGCTCCCACCCGAGCGCGGCAGCTACCTGCGCGACGAGGTCGGCCCATTTCGCGACGACCTCAAGCCCATCGAGATCACCCAGCCTGAGGGGCCGAGCTTCGCGGTCGACGGCAATTTGGTGCGCTGGCAGCGCTGGTCACTGCGTGTCTCGATGGACCCCTACGAAGGGCTGGTGCTGCACACGATCGGGTACGAGGACGGCGGCCGCGTTCGTCCGATCCTGCACCGCGCGTCGGTGAGCGAGATGGTCGTCCCGTACGGACACGCGGGACCAATGCACAGTTGGAAGAACGCCTTCGACGCCGGCGAATGGGGTCTCGGGCGGATGGCCAACTCGCTCACGGACGGCTGCGACTGCCTCGGTGTGATCCACTACCTCGACGTCACGCTCGGCAACGAGCGCGGCAAGCCGTACACGATCCCGAACGCGATCTGCATCCACGAAGAGGACTACGGCATCGTCTGGAAGCACGTCGACCTCCTCGCGAAAACGACGGAGGTGCGGCGTCAGCGCCGGCTCGTCGTCAGCTCGATCGCAACGGTCGGCAACTACGAGTACGGGTTCTACTGGTACTTCTACCTCGACGGGAGCATGCAGCTCGAGGTGAAGCTCACCGGGGTCATGTCGACGATGGCGGTGCCGGCCGATGACGGTGTGACGAACGCGTCGATGGTGGCACCACAGCTCGCGGCGCCGTATCACCAGCACCTGTTCAACGTGCGTCTCGACGTCGACGTCGACGGCATTGCGAACACGGTGTACGAGGTCGACGCAGTCACCGAGCCGGCGGGTCCCGACAATCCGTACGCCAACACGTTCGCCGTCGAGGCAACACCACTCGAGACGGAGCAGCAGGCGCAGCGGATGGTCGATCCGGCGCGCAGTCGCTCGTGGAAGATCGTCAACCCCGAATCGCGCAACCGCCTCGGCGAGCCTGTGGGCTACAAGCTCATCCCTGCGTCGACCCCCACGCTGTTGGCGAGCCCGGAATCGAGCGTCGGCCGCCGTGCCGCCTTCGCGACCCGAAACCTCTGGGTCACGCCGAACCGTCCCGACGAACGGCGCGCCGCCGGCGACTATCCCAACCAGCACGGCGGGGGAGACGGCCTGCCCCGCTGGACCGCAGCCGACCGGCCGATCGCGGACACCGACGTCGTCCTGTGGCACACGTTCGGCCTGACGCACATCCCGCGCCCGGAGGACTGGCCGGTCATGCCGGTGGAGTCGACGGG
>JALZAA010000354.1 GCA_030948625.1 Actinomycetota bacterium | reverse complement strand
CCGATGCCCGTGGCGTGCCCGAATCCGTACGCCTCGGCCGTGTGCTGGATTGCGTAGCCCTTGTTGATGTCGTCGTCGCTCGGCTTCGCCCCTGCGTTCTTGGCTTTGTCCCACCGGTTGTAGGACTGCCACATGTTGCGACCGACGTTGTAGAAGTACGCGTCGCTCGACACGGTGAGCGCGCTCGAGAGGTTGACGGTGCCGTGCGCGGTCTTCCCGGCGTTGTAACGACGCTCGGGGGGGTCGCCGATGTCGAGGTATCCCGGGTCGACGAAGCCCGCGTTCGGGTCGAGCTGGCCGGTCTCCAGGCCCGCGATCGCGGTGAAGGGCTTGAACGTCGACCCGGGCGCGTACAGACCCGAGACGGCCCGGTTGACGAGCGGGAAGTTGCTCTCGGCGCTGTTCAGGACCTTGAACTGCTCGGGCGTGATGCCGGTGGCGAAGCTGCTCGGGTCGTAGGTCGGATTCGACGCCATCGCCACGACGGACCCGTCGTTCGGATCGAGGACGACGACGGCACCGGCGCCGGCGTGGTACGTCTGGAAGCGTTGCACCTCGTTCTGGTCGCGAACACCGCGCGCCCCGTCCATCCCCTGCGCCAGAGACTGCTCGGCGATCCGCTGCGCGTCGACGTCGATCGTGAGCTGGACGTCGTTCCCCGGGACCGGCTTGTGGTCCTCGATCGTGTGCTGGATCCGGCCCTGGCTGTCGACCGCGACCTCGAGCTTCCGAGGCGTTCCCCGCAGGACGCCCTCGAACATCTTCTCGACGCCGTCCTTGCCGATGAGGTCGCCCTCCCGGTACCCGTCCGAGGCGTGCGCCTTGAGCTCGTCCGAGTTGATCTCGGCGACGTACCCGAGCATGTTCGCGGCAAGGGGCCCGTTGGGGTATGAGCGCACGGCGGTGCGGACGACGTTCACACCGGGGAAGTCGGTCTGACGTTCCTCGATGTAGGTGCGGACCTCCGGCGGCACACCAGTGGCGACCCGCGCGGGCGCGAAGGGTGAGATCCGGGGGTCGTCGATGCGCTTCTCGATCTCCTTGACCGACAGGCCGAGCTGCTCGCCAAGGCGTCCGAGCACGAGGTTGCGTGTGGCCGCGGGGATCGGCTTTTGCCGGTCGAACGTGACGACGTCGACCGGGGTGTTGTCGACGATCGGCTTGCCGTTGCGGTCGAGGATGCGACCTCGTAACGCCGGCTCGTAGACCACTCGTACGCGGTTGCTCGTGGCCGCGGCGGTGGACCTGGTCCCCGACGCCACCTGCAGGAACCACAGGCGGGCGAACAGCGCGCTGAAGAGGAACATGATGACGACGCCGATCACGGTGAGCCGAACGCGGCTGCCTTCGATCAAGCGATCCGCCGAACGGCACTCGGCTCCCTGGTGGCCCACCGCGCGATCGGGAACGCCACGAACGCGAGCAGTGCGTCGTATACGGCAGCGATGAGGATCACCTTCACGCTCCGAAACGCGAGCAGTTGGTCCTGCCCCGCGAGCGCGCCGACACAGACGAACAACGCGCCGCCGGCGACCCCTCCGAGAAGGCCCATGATCGGCACGTTCCAACGCGTCGATCGCACCATGCCGCTCTGCACAAAACCGATGCCGTAACCGACGAGCGAGAACGACAGCGCGGAGAGGCCCATCGGAGTGTCCAGGAACAAGTCGATCGCCAGCCCGGCGGCGAAGCCGAACGCGGCGCCGCGCTCCGGCCCTTGTTGATACGCGACCGCCACCGTCAGCACGAGCCCGATGTCCGGCATGACGCCGAAGACCCGCAGACCGGACGAGAACACGGTCGTCTGGAGCACCACTGCGGCCACGATCAGCAGCGCGAGCCGGAGGCGCTGCAGCCGGCTCACAGTTGGCTCGCGGTCCGGCGCTTCATCGTCCCGCTGGTGGTCGGAGGACCTTGACGTAATCGAGACGGGAGAAGTCGACGAGCGGCTTGACGAGGATGTCCTGCTGCAGATCGCCGCGCGCCTTCGTGACCTTGCTGACCTCCGCGATCGGGATGGCGGCAGGGAACGGACTGTTCTGCAGCCCCGACGTGTAGACGAGCTCCCCCTCCGTCACGGAGGCGTTCGGGTCGACGAACTCGACCCGGAGCGTGCCGCTGTCGGCGCGCCCCTTCAGGATTCCGGTCGTCTGGCTCTTCTCGATCCTCACGCCCACACCCGACCGGGGGTCCTTGATCAAGAGCACCGTGGACCGGTCGCGTGCCACATCGGTGACCCGCCCCACGAGGCCGGCGCCGGTGACGACCGCCATGTCGACCCCGACCCCGTCATTCGAGCCCTTACCGATCTGCACCGTGAACTCGAAGTTGCCCGGCGCCGCGTCGACCACCGGCGCGGCGATGGCATCGGCGTCCTCGGCGAAGGGCAGGTTGAGCAGCCTTTTCAGCTCCTTGTTCTCCTGTATCGCGGCCCGCGCCCGGTCGCTTTGACCGCGGACTTGGTCGAGCTCGCGCCGCAGCCGTGCGTTCTCGCTCTTGATCGACGAGGCGCTCGTCACACCGTCGACCCAGTCGCCCACAGGCGCGAAGACGGCGTCGGTGGCGTCGGCGACCGGGCTCACGGCCTCACGCGCGGCGCTACGTACGGAGGAGAGCGGCCCCGATTCGCGGACGTCGAGCGTGATGAGCGTCGCTGCAGTCAAAATGATGAGCACGAGGACCGACCGGCGTCGGTTCCCCTGCTGGTACACGACCACTGCTTCGCTCGCTCCCCCTCGCTCGCATTCAGTTCGGATGGCCCGTCGGCGTGGGCACCGGCACCGGGCGAGCGCCCGCCGGAGATACTCAGTGGCGCTGCGACGAGAGCAGAACGGTCTTGAGCGCGTCGAACTCCTCGAGGCACTGCCCGGAGCCGAGCACGACGGTGTACAACGGGTTCTTCGCCCGGCGAACCGGCATGCCGGTCTCGTTCGCGACGCGCGCGTCGAGGCCGTGCAGCAAGGAGCCGCCGCCGGTGATGACGATGCCCTTCTCCATCATGTCGGCGGCCAGCTCGGGAGGGGTCCGGTCCAGCGTGTACTTGACCGCGTCGCAGATGGCCTGGACGGGCTCCTCGATGGCTTCGCGGAGCTCGCCGGTCGACACGACGATCGTCTTCGGGAGGCCGGTGACGAGATCACGCCCGCGGATCTCGGCGTACAGCTCTTCCTTCAGCGGCCAGGCGCTCGCGAGCTGCGTCTTGACGTCCTCGGCGGTGCGCTCGCCGAGCGCCAGCGAATACTCCTTCCTGCAGAAGTTCATCAGCGCTTCGTCGATCTCGTCGCCGGCTACCCTCACGGACTCGCTGGCGACGACACCGCCGAGCGAGATCACCGCGACCTCGGTCGTTCCCCCGCCGATGTCGACGACCATGTTGCCGCTGGGCTCGTGGACCGGCAGGCCTGCACCGATCGCCGCAGCCATGGGCTCCTCGATGATGTACGCCGGCTTGCGCGCCCCGGCGTACTCGGCCGCTTCCTGGACGGCACGCTGCTCGACGCCGGTGATCCCCGACGGGACACAGATGACCATGCGAGGCTTCGTCCAACGGCGCTGGTGCACCCGCTGGATGAAGTACCGCAGCATCTTCTCGCAGATGTCGAAGTCGGCGATCACGCCGTCCTTCAGAGGGCGAATGGCCTGGATGTGCGCCGGGGTGCGCCCGACCATCCGCTTGGCCTCGGTGCCGACGGCCACCGGGCGCTCGTCCTTCGTGTTGACGGCAACGACGGACGGCTCGTTGAGGACGATTCCGCGCCCGCGCACGTACACGACGGTGTTGGCCGTGCCCAGGTCGACCGCCATGTCGTTGCCGACGACGGAGGACAGCCAAGGGGGTCGGGTCACGACGACGCCGCCTCCTGGATCGACGAAACGACCAGGCTAGGGAAGGCCTCCGGGCCGGTCCAGACCCGTGATCTCGCGGCGGGGGCAGTCCGCGTTCCAGGAACGAGGCTCCGGGTGAGGCTGGCGTCGGCGATGAGCGACAGGCTATCGCCCGTCAAGCCGCGCGGCGCGTCAAACGAGATCGGGGAAGAACAGCGCGATCTCCCGCTCAGCCGACTCCGGCCCGTCGGATCCGTGCACCAGGTTCTCGCCCGTCTCGAGGGCCAGGTCGCCGCGAATCGTCCCCGGAGCCGCGTCGCGCGGGTTCGTCGCGCCCATCATCGTGCGGACCACCTTCCATGTGTCGGGCCCGCCTTCGACGACCATCGCAACGATCGGTCCGCGCGCAATGAAGGCAACGAGGTCGTCGAAGAACGGCTTGCCTTCGTGCTCGGCGTAATGGCGCTTCGCGAGCGCGGAGTCAATCCGGCGCTGGTCCATGGCGACGATCGTGAGCCCCTTGCGCTCGAGACGGCCGACGATCTCGCCGACCAGGCCGCGCTCGACGGCGTCGGGCTTGCACAGGAACAGGGTTCGCTCAGACATCGGCGGGCGACGATACCAATACAGCCGTCACGCAGCGTGGAGCAGCGCGTGCCGGGCCTCGCCGACGACGTAGAGCGACCCGGTGACGACGATCTGCTGATTCGCGTCCGTGACCTCGAGCGCGTGCCGCACAGCCTCCTCGACGGTCTCGAACGTCTGGACGCGTGCGGGGTTCACGCCCAGGTCGGTGGCTGCCGCGGCCACGGCGGCGGGATCGAGCGCCCGCGGGCTCGGAGGCCGGCAGCAGATCACGCGGGCCGTGCTCCGGGCATCGAGTGCCGCGAGCATCTCGTGCGGGTCCTTCTCGCGGAGCAGGCCCACGACGAGTGTGCGCGGCGAGCTTGGGAACTCCTCCATCAGCGCCGCCCGCAGCGCTCCGGCGCCGGCGACGTTGTGCGCCCCGTCGAGGAGGACGAGCGGCTGGTGCCGGACGACCTCGAGCCGCCCCGGTGACCGCACCGCCGCGAAGGCGTCCGTCACCACGTCCTCCGGCAGCGGCCGACCGAGGAACGCCTCGGCGCCCATCAGCGCGGCGGCGGCATTGTCGGCCTGGTGTGCGCCGTGCAGCGGCAGGTACACCTCGTCGTACCGGGCGTCCGGCGTGAACAGCTCGACGAGGCGCCCTGCGTGTGCCGGGCGGTTGGCGGCCACGCCGAAGTCGATGCCGCGCCTCACGACTTCGCGCGCGCCACGCTCGAGGAACGCGCCGACGAGCGCGGGGTCGGTCTCCCCCAGCACGAGCGTCGACCCGGGCTTCACGATGCCGGCCTTCTCGGCCGCGATCTGCTCCCGCGTCGGGCCGAGGTACTCGACATGGTCGACGCTCACGTTGGTGACGACGGCGACCTCCCCGTCGACGATGTTCGTCGCGTCCCAGGTACCGCCCACGCCGACCTCGGCGACCGCGACGTCGACCGCGACGTCGGAGAACCACGTGAACGCGGCCGCGGTCAGGATCTCGAAGTAGCTCGGACGCTCCGCCAGGTGCGACTCGACGTCGGCGATTCGCGACAGGAGCCGTGCCAGGGTGGGGTCGTCGACGGGATCGCCGTTCCACACGATGCGCTCGTTCACGCGCTCGAGATGAGGGCTCGTGTACGTGCCGACCGAGAGGCCCGACATCTCGAGGAGCTCGGCGGTCATCCGGGCGACGGACGTCTTGCCGTTGGTACCGGTCATGTGGATCACGGGATACGACTCGTGGGGAGACCCGAGCAGCCGAACGAGCTCCTGGATGCGCTTCAGCGTGGGCGCAGTCGCGCGACGGTCGGCGCCGGGCGGAAGGCCCGCCGACTCGAGGTTGACGTGGGCATCGAGCCAGGCCCGGGCATCCTTGACGTTCAACTCAGGCCGCATCCTCGGCGAGCTCGACACCGACCGCGAACTCCTCAGCCTCGAGCATGTCGATCTTGCGCACCCTGCCCGCCTGCTGCACGTCGTCGAGCGCAGCCTCGAGGGCGCGGAGCCGCTCCGTCGTGTCACGCACCACCGCCCGATCCACCTCGGCGCGCATCGACTTCTTCTGCGTCGTCTTCGCCTTGCGGATCTCTCCGAGCACCTCGGCGGCAACCGCGTACACGAGCTGGTCGGCCTGGGCGCCGCCGACCTCGTCATGCAGTGGGCCCGGGTCCGGCCACGGCGCGCGGTGGATCGATCCCGGCTGCCACCACGACCACACCTCCTCGGTGACGAACGGGAGGTGCGGCGCGAACAGCCGAAGCAACGTCGAAAGCGCGAGCTGCAGGGTGCGACGGGCCGACATGGCCCCCTGTTCGCCCGCGGCGCCGTACGCGCGCTGCTTCACGAGCTCGAGATAGTTGTCGCAGAAGTCCCAGAAGAAGCGCTCCGTCACGTCGAGCGCGCGTGAGTAGTCGTATCCCTCGAACGCGCTCGACGCGTCGGTGACGAGGTCGCGCAGGTTCGACAGCAACGACAGGTCGAGCAGTTCGGTGACCGCGCCCCCGGCCGGCTCGTCACCGATGACGCCGAGGGCGAACTTCGATGCGTTGAGGATCTTGATCGCGAGACGACGGCCGATCTTCATCTGGCCCTCGTCGACGGAGGTGTCGACACCGGGTCTTCCCCGCTGCGCCCAGTAGCGCACGGCGTCCGATCCGAACCGCTCGAAGTACTCGACCGGGGTGACCACGTTGCCCTTCGACTTCGACATCTTCTTGCGGTCGGGGTCGAGGACCCAGCCGTTGATCGTGGTGTCCCACCACGGCAGCGTGCCGTGCTCGAAGTGCGAGCGAAGGATGGTGGCGAAGAGCCACGTGCGGATGATCTCGCCGCCCTGCGGGCGCAGGTTCATCGGGAGCACGCGCGAGAACAGGTCGCGGTCGTCCTCCCACCGGCCCGCGATCTGCGGCGTCAGCGACGATGTCGCCCACGTGTCCATCACGTCGGGGTCGCCGATGAATCCGGCCGGCTTGCCGCGCTGGTTCTCGTCGTAGCCCGCGGGAGCGTCGCTCGACGGGTCGACCGGCAGCTCGTCTTCGCCTGCGAGCACCGGATGGTCGTAGTCGACCTCACCGTCGTCGCCCACGCGATACCAAACCGGGAACGGAACGCCGAAGAACCGCTGCCGGCTGACGAGCCAGTCGGTGTTCAGGCCGTTCACCCAGCTCTCGTACCGGGCGCGCATGTGCGGCGGGTGCCAGCGAAGCTCACGCCCGCGCTCGATCAGCGCGGCACGGAGCTCGGGGTCGTGGGCGCCGTTGCGGATGTACCACTGGCGCGTCGTGACGATCTCGAGTGGACGCGAGCCGCGCTCGTAGAACTTCACGGGGTGCGTGATGGGCGTCGGTTCGCCTTCGAGTGTGCCGCTCTCGCGGAGCATCTCGACGATCCGCTCGCGCGCTTGCTTGACGGTCTTCCCGGCGAGCTCGGCGTACCGCGACTCGGCGTCGCCGTCGGACGCGTCCCACTGGGGAGGGACTGGGGCGAGACGTCCGTCGCGTCCCATCACGCTGCGCGTCGGAAGGTGGAGCTCTCGCCACCACACGACGTCGGTGACGTCACCGAACGTGCAGATCATGGCGATGCCGGTCCCCTTCTCCGGGTCGGCCAGGTGATGCGCGACCACCGGCACCCGCACGCCGAAGAGCGGCGTCGTCACGTCGTCGCCGAAGCGGTCGCGGAAACGCGCGTCCTCGGGATCGGCCACGAGCGCCACACACGCCGGGATGAGCTCGGGCCGGGTCGTCTCGATGACGATGTCGGGCGCGCCGTCGACGCCGCCGAAGCGCACCCGGTGCGTGGCACCCGCCTGCTCCCGATCCTCGAGCTCGGCCTGAGCGACGGCGGTGCGGTCGTCGACGTCCCACAGCGTGGGCGCCTCGGCCTGATACGCCTCACCACGCGCGAGGTTGCGCAGGAACGCCCGCTGCGAGACGCGCTGAGCGGTCTCGCCGATGGTCGTGTAGATCAACGACCAGTCCACCGAGAGCCCGAGCCGGCGCCACAGGGCTTCGAAGGCCTGCTCGTCGATCTCGGTGAGCCGCTCGCACAGCTCGACGAAGTTGGGCCTCGAGATGGGGATCGGCTGCTTGCCCGGCTTCTCAGGTGGCGTGAAGTCGGGGTCGTAGGGCAGCGAAGGGTCGCAGCGCACCCCGTAGTAGTTCTGCACCCGGCGTTCCGTTGCCAGGCCGTTGTCGTCCCAACCCATGGGGTAGAAGGTCTCGGCCCCCCGCATCCTCCGGTAGCGGACGATCGAGTCCGTCTGCGCGTAGCCGAACACCGAGCCCATGTGCAGCGAGCCGCTGACCGTCGGCGGCGGAGTGTCGACCGAGTAGATCTCGTCGCGGGCCTTCGACCGGTCGAACCGGTATGCGCCGACGGACTCCCAGCGCTCGCTCCAGCGCGCTTCGATGCCGTCGAGGCTCGGCTTCTCCGGGACGCGCGCCATGCCGGCGAGTCTAGGGAATCGTCTTCGCGCGCCCCGATGGTCGGGGCGACGGTTACGCGCTGCGGCGCTGCGTGGGCGTCTGCCCCGCGCTGACGAGCGTCGGGGTGACTCGGTCGAGCACGACCGTCCGGTCGATCACGCACTGGGCGATGTCGGACCGGCTGGGAAGGTCGTACATCACCTCGAGGAGCACCTCTTCGAGGATGGCCCGCAAGCCCCGGGCGCCCGTGCCGCGCTTGAGCGCCTCGTCGCCGACGGAGTCGAGCGCGTCGTCGGTGAAGACGAGGTCGACGTCGTCGAACTGGAAGAACTTCTGGTACTGCTTCAGCAGCGCGTTCTTGGGCTCCACGAGGATCCGGATCAGGGCGTCCTTGTCGAGGCTGTGGACGGCACCGATCACGGGAAGCCGGCCGACGAACTCCGGGATGAGGCCGAACTTCAGCAGGTCCTCGGGCAGCACCGTGGCGAGGATCGTGCCGAGATCCTTCTCCTCGGCCTTGCGGATGTCGGCACCGAAACCGACGCCGTGGTTGCCGACGCGGCTCTCGATGATCTTGTCGATCCCGGCGAACGCGCCGCCGCAGATGAACAGGATGTTCGTCGTGTCGATCTGGATGAACTCCTGGTGCGGATGCTTGCGCCCACCCTGGGGTGGGACCGACGCGGTCGTGCCCTCGAGGATCTTCAGCAATGCCTGCTGGACGCCCTCACCGGACACGTCGCGCGTGATCGACGGGTTCTCCGCCTTGCGGGCGATCTTGTCGATCTCGTCGATGTAGATGATGCCGGTCTCGGCCTTCTTGACGTCGTAGTCGGCGGCCTGAATGAGCTTCAGGAGGATGTTCTCGACGTCCTCGCCGACATAGCCGGCTTCGGTCAGCGCCGTCGCGTCGGCGATCGCGAACGGGACCTTCAGCAGGCGGGCGAGCGTCTGGGCAAGGAGCGTCTTCCCGCAACCGGTCGGCCCGATCAGCAGGATGTTGCTCTTCTGCAGCTCGACGTCGGGATCGCCGTACGCGCCCGCCTGGACGCGCTTGTAGTGATTGTAGACGGCGACCGAGAGGATCTTCTTGGCCTGGTCCTGCCCGATGACGTAGTCGTTCAGGTACTCGTAGATCTCGCGCGGCTTGGGGAGGTCGTCGAACTTGACCTCGGTGCTCTGCGAGAGCTCCTCCTCGATGATCTCGTTGCAGAGATCGATGCACTCGTCGCAGATGTAGACGCCGGGGCCGGCGATGAGTTTCTTGACCTGCTTCTGGCTCTTCCCACAGAACGAGCACTTCAACAGGTCGCCACCGTCACCGAACTTCGCCACGACGTCTCCCTTGCTCCCCCACCGACTCCGGCGACGCCTAGCTCACCCCGGCGGCTGCAGCCACCGACGCGAGCTCGCGGTTGCTGATCACTTCGTCGACAAGGCCGTACGCCGCTGCTTCCGCCGCGCTCATGATGAAGTCGCGGTCGGTGTCGTGCGCAACCTTCTCGACCGGCTGGCCCGTGTGATACGCCATGATCTCGTCGAGGAGCTCGCGCATCCGGATGATCTCCTTGGCCTGGATCTCGATATCGACCGCCTGGCCGGACGCGCCGCCGTGCGGTTGGTGGATCAGGATACGGGCGTGGGGAAGGGCGAAGCGCTTTCCGTTCGCGCCCGCCGCGAGGAGCACTGCGGCCGCCGATGCGGCCTGCCCCACGCAGATCGTCTGCACGTCGGGCTTGATGTACTGCATGGTGTCGTAGATCGCGAACAGCGCCGTGATCTCTCCGCCCGGCGAGTTGATGTAGATCGAGATGTCCTTGTCGGGGTCTTCGCTCTCGAGGTGCAGCAACTGGGCGATCATGAGGTTCGACACCGTGTCGTCGATGGGTGTGCCGAGAAAGATGATCCGTTCCTTGAGCAGACGAGAGTAGATGTCGAACGCGCGCTCGCCGCGGTTCGTCTGCTCGATGACGGTGGGGACCAGATAGTTGCGGATTGGCTCGTTCGTGCTCACGCCTCGGGCTCCTCTGTTCGCTCCTTGGATGATCCGCTCCCGGCGTCGTCGCCTGGTGCCTGCTCCACCTGTGCGGCCCGGTCGGCCGGTTCGGCTTCTTCGCCTGCTTCGTCAGCTTCGTTCGTTGGCGACGGCTCCCCCTCCGGAACCTGCAAGTCGAAGGGGTTCCCGGCTTCGTCGACGACTTCGGCGTGGTCGACGAGGAACCGGAGAGCCTTCCCTCTGGCGATATCCGAGCGTACCGCCTCCAGAATGCCCCTGCGTTCAAGATCGCGGCGCACCTTGGCCGGCTTCTCCTCCAGCCGCTCGGCAATACGCTCGATCTCCTCGTCCAACTCTTCGTCGGTCGCTTCGATTGCTTCCTGCGCACCGACGGCCCGCAGCGCCAGGTCGGCGCGCACGCCGCGCTCGGCGGAGCCGCGGAGCTGCTGCACGAACTCCTGCTCCTCCACGCCCGTCGCGGCGAGGTACTGCTGAAGGTTCGCCCCCTGTGCCTCGAGGCGGTGCGCGATGTCATGGAGGCGCTGTTCCATCTCTTGTTGCACCAGCGCATCGGGCAGGTCGATGGTGACCAGCTCCGACGCCGCGTCGAGCACCTTGTCGCGCGCGGCCATCTGCGCTTGCACGCGGTTGACGAGCTCCAGGCGCCGGCGAATGTCGGCGCGCAGCTCGTCGACCGTCTCGAACTCGCTCGCCTCCGACGCCCATTCGTCGGTCACGTCGGGGAGCACCTTGCGCTTGGCCTCCTTCACGAGCACCTGGAAGGAGACTTCCTCGCCTGCCTGTTCGCCGAACCGCTCCGGCAGCGTGTCGTTGAACTTCAGGATGTCGCCCGGGCGCTTCCCGGTCAGCTCCTCGTCGAGCTTCGGGACGAGCAGCCCGGAGCCGATCTCGTAGAGGTAGTCCGTCGCCGTGAGCGCGTCGATGGCTTGGTCGTGGACGTAGCCCTTGATGTCGATCTGCGCGTAGTGGCCCTCGGCGAGAGGGCGGCTGGACTCTTCGAGGTCGGCGAAACGGTCGCGCAGCGCGTCGATCTGGGAGTCGACGGCCTCGTCGGTGAGCTCGGGGGCCGGGACCTCCACCCGCAGCGCGTCGTACCCGGACAGCTCGATGACGGGACGCACCTCGACGACGGCGTCGAACTCGACGTCGCCGCCATCCTCGCCGGCCGTGATGTCGATCTCGGGTGCCGCGATCGTGTCGAGCTCCTCCGACTCGACGGCCTTCGTGTAGTACCCGGGGAGCGAGTCGCGCAGCGCTTGGTCACGGGCGACCTCGGGACCGAGGCGCGCCTCGAGGAGCTTCCGCGGTGCCTTGCCGGGCCGGAAGCCCGGGATCTTGACCTCACCGGCGAGCTTCCGGAACGCGGCATCGATCGACTGCTCGAACTCCGCCGCCGGGATCGACACGTGGAGCCGCACCTTGTTGTCGGCGAGCTCCTCGACGGACGTCGTGACCGCGGTCATGGGGAGAGCGAGTGTACAACGGGGTCGCGCTACCTCAGTGTTTTCAACAATCCTTCCGTGCCGCCGTCGTCGCGGTCCGGCCCGCGCTCCTCCTACGCTGGCCGCGGCGGCGACTAGGAAGAACGCGATGCGCATCGACCATGGGCTCACGCACGTGGCGCTGCCGGTCGCGGATGTCGAGGCGAGCCTCGACTTCTACGGCCGCTTCGCCGACATGCACGTCGTGCACCACCGGCGCGACGAGCAGACGGGTGACCAGGTCGTGTGGCTGAGCGATCGCACCCGGCCATTCGTCATCGTCCTCATCCAGCACGACCAGCCGAGCGGCGGGCTGACGGGTTTCTCACATCTCGGGGTCGGCTGTGACAGTCGCAAGGAAGTCGACCGCCGTACCGAGACCGCGCAACGCGAGGGGCGGACGGTGCGCGGGCCCTTCGACTCGGGCCCACCCGTTGGTTACTGGGCGTTCATCACCGACCCGGACGGGAACAACCTCGAACTGTCGTACGGCCAGGAAGTCGGCATCACCGTCGAGGAGGCGGACGGAGCCTGATCGGACGGACCTCACGCACTCGCGCTGCTCGGTGAGGGCGACTGAGGTTCGGGCGTCACCGCGAGGGGCAGACGCACCCGGAAGGTGGCGCCGTCCCCCGGGTTCGTGTCGAGCTCCACGCGGCCGCCGTGCGCCTCCGTGAGCGCGGCCACGACAGCAAGTCCGAGGCCGCTGCCACCGCGCACCCGAGCCCGCGACGGGTCGGCTCGGTAGAAGCGCTCGAACACGCGCGCCGCGTCCTCATCGGCGAGGCCGGGACCGTCGTCGGCCACTTCGAGGACGGCTTCGCCGTCACGCACGCGCACCCGCACGGTGGCGTGCGTGCCCGGCGGCGTGTGTGTGCGCACATTCGCCAGGAGGTTGTCGAGAACCTCGCGGAGCGCCATGCGATCACCGATGACCTCGACGGGCTCGTCGGCTTCGATCGTCAGCGGCCATTCGCCGCCGATCAGCTGCGCCGCCTCGACGGCCTCGCCGGCGAGCGCCACGAGCTCGACGGGAAGACGTTCGAGGGGCCGGCCCTCGTCGAGGCGGGTGAGCAGCAGGAGGTCCTCGATGAGCGCCTGCATCCGCGCGGTCTCGACCCGAACGCCGCGCAGCACGCGGGCGAGGTCGTCCGGCCGCTGTTGTGCACCACGCTCGAACAGCTCCGCGTACGCGCCAACGGCGCTGACCGGTGTACGCAGCTCGTGCGACGCGTCGGCGACGAAGCGGCGCAGGCGCTCCTCCGAGGCCTGCTGTTTGGTGAACGCGTCCTCGATGCGCTGGAGCATCGTGTTGAGGGCCATCGCAAGCCGCCCTACCTCGGTGCGCTCGTCGCCTTGCGGGACGCGGCGGCTCAGCTCTCCGCCGGCGATGTTCGCCGCCGCCCCTTCGATGCCTCGAAGCGGCCGGAGCCCGACGCGCACGAGCCAGAGGCCGAGGAGCACCGCGCCGAGCAGTACAGCGCCGGTGACCACGAACTCGATCACGACCAGGCGGTGGAGCGTGGACTGCACGTCTTGGAGCGGGAGCGCCACCAAGAGGACCGACCCGTCGCTGAGTCGCTCGCCTCGGACCCGGAACTGCGAGCCCCCGTGCCGGGACGAATCGACGGTGAGGAATGCGGGACCCTGGTCGCCTGTCCCGTCGAGGCCCTGCACGTCGTAGGGAAGCCGCGGCTTGTCGTGGGAGAACTCCCCCCGCGTGGAGCCGCTCACCAACACGAAGCCGGCCGGGTCGCGCAGCTCGATGAACGCCCCGGGGGCGGCGGTCGCGAGCGCGGCGGCGTCTCCCTCGCCCTGGCCCCCGGCTCCCGGCGCCTTCGGTGGCGCCTGGAAGAGGGTTCGGACGAGGGGCGTGTGCGCGGCGGTGAGGCTCTGGTCCACCCGGTCGATGAGGAACGACCGCAACGCCGTGTACGTGGCGACGTCGGCGGCGAGCAGCCCGACGAGAGCGACGGCGGCAACGGCCAGGAGGAGACGGGCTCTGAGCGAGAGCCTCGAGAGCTTCACGCCCGGTCTTACTTCTCCGGCTCTCGCAGCGCGTAGCCGACCAGCCGGACCGTGTGGATCAGCGGCGGCCCGAGACGGTCGAGCTTCTTGCGGAGGTAGCTCACGTAGGTCTCGACGACGTTCGGATTCCCCCCGAAGTCGTAGTGCCACACCGCGTCGAGGATCTGCGCCTTGGACAAGACGCGTTTGGGATTGCGCATGAAGAACCGCAGCAGATTGAACTCCGTGGCCGTGAGCTCGAGGCGCTCGTCGCTGCGCCACACCTCGTGCGTCTCGTCGTTCATCACGACGTCGGCAAAGCGGAGCAGGCCGTCTCCCGCGGCATCGCCGCGGGTCCGGCGCAAGATGGCGTGGACGCGGGCCACCACTTCGGCGAGCGTGAACGGCTTGGTGACGTAGTCGTCCCCACCCGCGACGAGGCCCTCGATCCGGTCGGACGGCTCGTCGCGCGCCGTGAGGAAGAGGACGGGGACGTCGACGCCGTCCTGACGCAGCCGGCGAAGCAGGGTCATGCCGTCGAGGTCGGGCAGCATCACGTCGAGGATCAAGAGGTCCGGCCGCGAGTCGAGGACGAGGTCCAGCCCGTCGCGGCCGCCATGTGCCTCCGCGACCTCGAAGCCTTCGTACCCGAGCGCGGTCGCGACCGCGTCGGTGATCGACGGCTCGTCGTCGACCACGACGATCCGTGCGGGTCCCGTCATGCTGCCCACAGAAGCCATCGAAGAGTCACCCGAATTCTCTGATCGACGGTAATCCATGCGAACGCGGCAACACCGCGCGGCCGGCGGCTATCCGCCGCCGCGCAGCCGGTCGATGATCGGCTTGGCCTGTGAGATCGGGATGACGAACCCCACGTTCTGCGCCGTGCTCGGATTGGCGATCGCGGTGTTGATCCCGATGACCCGGCCCTGGGCGTCGACGAGCGGCCCTCCCGAGTTGCCGGGGTTGATCGCAGCGTCAGTCTGGATCAGCCCGGTGAGGCGCCCGGTGTCGGTCGGGATCTCGCGATGCAGGCCGGACACGATCCCTCGGGTCGCGCTCAGCCCGCCGTCGAGGTCGAGCGCGTTGCCGATCGCGACGACGTCGTCGCCCACCTGTACCTGGTTCGAATCACCGAGCTCGATCGCAGCCGGGCCGGTGCCGTCCACCTTGAGGACGGCGAGATCCGATGAGGCGTCCTGGCCGAGCACGCGCGCTGCGAGCTTCTTGTTGTCCGAAGTCGTGACAGAGATGCTGCGTGCGCTGTCGACGACGTGATCGTTCGTGACGATGATGCCGCTGGCGTCGATGACGAATCCGGTTGCCGCGCCACCGCTGCTGCTCCGCCCGAGCCCCGGTCCGCCGTCGGTAGTGATGGCGACGACGGCGGGGACGTCCTTGGCCAGGATGGCGCCGATGTCACCCTGCGCCTGCGCAACCGGCGTCGACGTACGCGACTGCACCGGCGACGCCGGTCGAGGCGCAGTCGAGCCGCCCGAGTCGCCCCTGAGCACCAACGTCCCGGATGCAACAAGCGCCCCGACCACCCCCCCAGCCGTCGCCGCGAGCAGCATGCGGCGGACGGGTCCCGCGTGCTCGCGACTTCGACTGGGGGGAATGGGCGGAGGCGGGGTTGGTGGGGCTGGTACGTGGGCGAGCCCGTCGTTGGTCCGATCGAGGTCGGCGGTTGCCGTGCCCACCGATTGGCCGACGAGATCGTCCACAGCCGGGATCATGCGGGACCAGCTTTGGACAGATCTGGGGGCGACCTGTGAGCCGGTTGAGAATCTCGCGGTGCCAGCGTGCGCTCCTCCGCGACCGGAGGGGCACGGCGCCGACTACGTCGATTCGTCGAGCATCTCGAGGAGCTCGGCCGCCGCCGATTTGATGTCCTCGTACTTCTGTCGAGCCGCGCGGACCTCGGCGGCAATCACTCCGCAGCGGTGAATCTTCTCGAAGTCGCCGTACGGGAACTTGTACCGGGCCTTGGTGTCGGGGTCCTCTTCGTCGTCGATGCCGAGATGCCAGAGCGCGTATTCACCGAAGCCGTGCTTTTCGATGAACTTGTTCTCTTCCTGCGTCGAAGGCTGGTGCTCGCTCCATTCGTCCCGGTCGTCGAGCACGTACTGCCCTTCTCTGACGAGGCGCTTGGCATGATTGAACGAACGCGCATTCAGCTTGACGGCCATGGTTGCTCCTTT
>JALZAA010000281.1 GCA_030948625.1 Actinomycetota bacterium | reverse complement strand
GCGGCCGCGGTCGTCGCAGCGCTTGCATACGCGATCAACCCCGTGCCCCGGAACGCGATCGCCAACGGGCGCCTCGGCCCGCTCGTGCTGTTCGCGCTCGCGCCGTTCCTGGTCTCGACGGCGGTTCGCCTGTCGGAACGCGTCCAGGGGGACCAGGGCGCGCGGCGTCGTGGTCGCACCGTGCTCGGGCTCGCCATCCTGGTCGCGCTGGCGTGGGCCTGGTACCCGCTCGCGCCGCTCGTGCTCGTCGCGGCCGCGGTCGCGGTCGTCCTCGCCGTCCCCTTCGTCGGCGACATCGGGCTGGGCATGCGGATGCTCGCCGCGTCGGTGGTCGCGACCGTCATCGCCGGCGTGCTCCTGTTCCCGTGGTCGCTGAACCTTCTCGGGGCCGGCGACGACCCCGCCGCAGCCGGATTCACGTTCCGCCCCCGCCTCGACCTGGCCGACGTGCTCCGCTTCCACAGCGGTCCGAGCGGGGCGGGCTGGTCGAGTTGGGGATTGCTCGCGGCTGCTGCCCTCGCGTTGCTCTTCGGCCGGGGGCCGCGCTTTGCGTGGGCGACGCGTGCTTGGATGCTCGCGCTCCTCGGCTGGGCGCTGGTATGGCTCCCGTCCGAATTCGCAACCGACGTCTCGGTCCCCGCGCCCGAGGCCGGCCTCACGCTGGCTGCACTCGGGATCGCCGTCGCGGCCGGGCTCGGAGTGAGCACGTTCGTGGAAGACGTCCGCCGGCTCGGGTTCGGCGCCCGGCAGGCCGTGGCCGCGCTCGCGGCGGCGGGATTCTTGGTCGGCGCACTGGGCTTCGCCGCCGACGCCGGCGAGGGACGGTGGGGCGCCCCCGACGGAGACTGGACCGACACGCTCGCGTTTCTCGACGTCGAGCACGACAATGGCGGCTTCCGGGTCCTCTGGCTGGGAGACCCGTCGGTGCTGCCGCTCGACCCCGTCGTGGCGTCCGACGGCACGGGATACGTCCTGACCCGGAACGGGGCCGGTGACGCGACCGAGTTGTGGCGCGCACCCGCGCACACGGCCGACAATCTCGTGGGCGAGGCAGTCAACCTCGCGTCCTCGCGTCGCACCGAGCGCCTCGGTCACCTGGTTGCCCCGATGAGCGTCCGTTACGTCGCCCTGCCGAGCCGGTTGGGCCCGGGCGCGGCGAGAGCGGCGCCGTCGCGTCAACTCGGCGTGACGCTGGACGACCAGATCGACCTCGCCCGCCTCGAGGCCCCTCCGGGTCTCGTGCTGTACGAAAATACTGCGTGGATCCCCGACCCGGGAGCGGTTCCGCCCGCGGACGTGACGAACGTTCCCCTCGGCTCCAAGAACCCGAACGCAGCGGCGTTGCGCGCCGACGTCGGTCATGTCACGCCCGTGCGCGGGCCGGCCGGCGACACCGCGCCCACCGGCCCGGGCCTCGTGCTCTGGAGCGAAGCCAATGACGCCGACTGGAGTGCGTCTGCCTCGGGCCGCGACCTCCGCCACGTCGAGCCGTTCGGCTGGGCGAACGGCTTCGAAGCGCCCGCACGTTCGTCGATCTCGATCCGGTACGAAGGTCAGTCCCGCCGCTACCTCCTGATCACGCTCCAGGTCGCGGCATGGGTCTTGGCGTTGGTCATCCTGGTGCGCACCCGCGCCGGCCGCCGACCCCGCACGCGCCGTGGCCGCACCCGGAGGCCGAACCTGTGAACGCGCGCCGCCGCCCGCCGGACCGTGCCACCAGCCGCCAGCTCCTCGATCGAGCCCGGCATCCCACCAGGCGCGCCGCCGTGCTCCTGCTCATCGTCGCCACCCTTGCGGTTGCCGCCGCGTTGGACCTCGGGGGCGGCGCCGCCGCGCCGGGCGCGACGGCGCCCGTCCTGAACGGGCCGACGGTTCCCGCGCCCGACGCCGTCTCCGCTGCGTGGTACTGCGCCGAAGGCACCGGATCTCCGGGGCAACGGGCCAAGGAGACCATCTGGATCGCCAATCTCGGCGACCACGAGGCCCGAGCCAATGTCACGGTGATGCCGGGCGGTGACATCGAGCCGTCGTCGCGGCGCGTGACGGTGGCCGCGCACGGGCAGGTGAGTGTGCCGGTCTCGAGCGTGGTCTCCGCGGCCGAAGTGGCCGAGCAAACGGGGATCATCTCCGGGCCCGGTGTCGTGGTCGAGACCTTCGGAGGCCGTGCGATCGTCGAGCACGAGATCGACGGCCAGATCGACGGTCAGGCCGACGTCGCGGTCGGCCCGTGCGCGCGTGAGCCCGGACGCGACTGGTACTTCGCCGCCGGCACGACCGAACGCGGCGCGGAGCAGCGCCTCTCGCTCTTCAACCCGTTCGCGGACGACGCGATCCTGGACCTGTCGTTCGCGACCGACGCCGGCTTGGTGGCGCCCACCGACCTCCAGTCCCTGGTAGTTCCACGCAGGAGCCGCGTGACGGTTCCGCTCGCCAACTTCGTCCGCCGTCAAGCGCAGGTCGGCGCGCGCGTTCACGGTCGCACCGGCCGTGTCGTCGCGGAGCAATCCCTCGAGTTCACGTCCGAGAACGAGACGCGTCGCGGCCTCACGCTGTCGCTCGGCGCGAACGCCCCCGCGCTCTCCTGGACGCTGCCGGGCGGAGTAACGGAGGACGGCGTGTCGCACGCCATCTACGTCGCCAACTTCGACGCCGCCGCGACCGAAGTCGAGATTGCCCCGCGCTTCGAGGACCAGAACACGGTCGCGCCATCGCGTGTCGCCATCGCCGGTCGGTCGACTGCGCTCGTCGACCTTCGGCCGCTCGTGGGGTCCAGCGCACCGTTCGGCGTGGAGGTGCGCGCGACGCATGGTGTGCCCGTCGTCGCCGAGGAGCTCGGAGCGTGGGGACCACCGGCGGACGCGACTGGCGCCGCCACCGCGCTCGGAAGCCCGCTGCCGGCACGCGTGTGGGCGTTCTCGTTGGGCCGTCTCGCGTCGGACGACCGCGCCACGGTGAGCGTGCTCAACCCGGGCCGCGACGATGCCGCCGTGCGGCTCTTCGTCTACGAACCAGGTGCGGGCGGGGCGGCTGACGAGCGAGAGATCGGCGTCCGCGCCGGGAAGCAGGGGAGTTTCAACCTCGGGGAGCTCGAGATCCCGGCCGACCGGGTGATCGTCGTGCGCGCCAACGTGCCCGTGGTGGCCGCTCGCCGGATCCTCGGTGCCGGCGGTGCGTCGCTCGCACCCGGCGTTCCCGACGCCCGTCGGTAGATTCGGAACATGGCACTACGCGTCGGGGTCGCGGCTGCGCTGATCGTGCTGGCGCTCGTCGTCGCGTTCGTCCTCGAACGGCGCCGCCGCGCCGAGCCGCCGCCGCGCGACGTCTACCCCGTACCCCGTCAGCTCGACCGGTCCGACTTCCCCCGCGGGGACACCCCATGGCTCGTCGCGTTGTTCTCGTCGACAACCTGCGACTCGTGCGAGACGCTCCCGCCGAAGCTCGCGGTGCTCGAGTCGGTCGACGTCGCGACGTGCGAGATCGAGTACCACGCGCAGCCCGACCTGCACCGCCGCTATGAGATCTCGGGCATCCCCACGACGCTCGTCGCCGATGCCGCCGGGGTCGTCCGCGCTGCATTCGTCGGCGCTTTCACTGCAACCGACCTCTGGGCCGCTGTCGCCGAGGCGCGCGCCCCCGGCTCGACGCCCGAGCCGGAGCTCGGGCAGCTGGGGTAGCGGGTCGCCCTACTCGCGGACCGGGGTCGGCTCGGCCGACTGGTCGCCGACGTCGCCTACCGCCTCGGGGGCGTCCTCGTCGTCGACTTCGACCTCGGAGCCGTCGGCCTTCGTGACCTTGCGCGGACCGCCGGCTTTGTAGCCCACGGCATCGTCGACCAGGCGCTCGACCTCGCTGCCGTCGAGGGTCTCGCGCTCCAGCAGGGCGTGAGCCACGGCCTCGAGCCCGGCTCGATGCTCGGAGAGCACCTTGCGGGCGCGGTCCTCCTCCTCGCGGAGGATCCGCTCGACCTCCTCGTCGATCACGCGTGCCGTGTCGTCGGAGTAATCGCGCGTGTGGACGAGATCCTCACCGAGGAACACGGCGCCTTGCGAGCCCCATGCCATCGGGCCGATGCGGTCGGACATGCCCCACTCGCGCACCATCTTGCGTGCGAGCTCGGTGATCCCGACGAGGTCGTTCTGCGCTCCGGTCGACAAGTGCCCGTAGACGATCTCCTCTGCGACGCGGCCGCCGAGGCGCACGACGAGCGAGTCGGCGATGTACTCGCGCTTGTAGATGTGCTTCTCCTCCAGCGGCAGCTGCTGTGTCGCGCCCAGCGCCATGCCGGTGGGGAGGATCGTGACCCGGTGCACGGGGTCGGCGTGCTCCAGGACGTAGGCGAGCACGGCGTGGCCACCTTCGTGGAAGGCCACGACCTCCTTCTCCTCCTCCGTGAGCGCCATCGACTCGCGCTTCAGGCCCATCAGGACCCGGTCGCGTGCCGCCTCGAAGTCCTCGCCGTGGATCTCGGCCTCACCACGGCGAACGGCGAACAACGCCGCCTCGTTGACGAGGTTCGCGAGGTCGGCGCCGCTCATCCCCGGCGTCCCGCGGGCGATGATCGACGCGTCGACATCCGCGGCGATCTTCTTGTCGCGGAAGTGCACTTTCAGGATCGCGATCCGCTCGACCTGGGTCGGGAGCGGGACGATGATCTGGCGGTCGAAGCGGCCGGGGCGCAGGAGCGCGGCGTCGAGGATGTCGGGACGGTTCGTCGCCCCCATCATCACGATCCCCTCGGTGGCCTCGAAGCCGTCCATCTCGGCGAGCATCTGGTTCAGGGTCTGCTCGCGCTCGTCGTGCCCACCGCCGAGGCCCGCGCCGCGCTTGCGGCCGATCGAGTCGAGCTCGTCGACGAAGATGATCGCTGGCGCCTGCTTGCGCGCCGTCTGGAACAGGTCGCGGACGCGTGCGGCGCCGACACCGACGAACATCTCCATGAAGTCGGAGCCGGTGACCGACACGAACGGCACGCCGGCCTCGCCTGCGACCGCCCGGGCGATGAGCGTCTTCCCGGTGCCCGGTGGGCCCACGAGCAGCACGCCCTTCGGGATGCGCGCCCCGATCTGCTTGAACTTGCCCGGGTTCTTCAGGAAGTCGACGACCTCGGCGATCTCCTGCTTCACGGGCCCGTACCCCGCGACGTCGTCGAACTTCGTCTGGGGCTTCTCGGTGTTGTACACCTTCGCCCGGCTACGGCCGATGTTCATCACGGCGCCCATCTGGCCCTGCGCGCGGCGGCTGAACCAGACGAAGACACCGATGATCAGTGCGACGGGAAGGAGCCAGATCAGCACCTCACCGAAGATGTTGGAGCTGTCGCGGACGTACTTGAAGTTGACGCCCTTCTCCTGGAGGTGTGCGATCTCGGTCTGCTGGAAGTCGTTGTTGGGGCCCGAGCTCGTGAACTCCTTCTTGCCACCCTGCGCGGTCTTGAACTCGCCGGTGATCTTGCCGTTCTCGGGGTTGAACTGGACGGTCTTGATCTCCCCGGCGTCCACGGCCTTCTGGAACTGGGAATAGCTCAGATCGGCTTTGGGGGTGTCGGTGCGGCCGAAATTGAAGAAGAACAGGCCGCCGATCAACAGCGCCCCGATGATCAGCCATGGGACCCAACGGGTGGGCGACGGCGTGGTCGGCGGCGTCGGCGGCGTGGACCGGGGGCTCCGACCGGGAGGCTGGTCGGAAGGGCGGCGGCTCATGCGGCAGGCCTTCGGTTGCTCGAGGCGGACGCCAGGCGGCGCCCGCGGTTGTGCACCATGGTATGGCCACCGAGCGCACATGACGGCTCGGCTGTAGCGAACCGTGGCACCCGGCGAGCACGGGAACGAAACGCCCCTTGACCGGTGTGGGGGCCAGGTGTACGTTGCACTTGCCCTTCGCAGAGGCAGACCGAAAGGTCGGTCACTGCGGAGGGCACTTTCGCGGGCGCGCAGTTTCGACGACGGCGTTTCGCGAGCGCGGGTACGACAATGCTCGCCGCTCGTGAGGTGCTCCGGTATGTTGGCCGCCGCCATGGACGCGCCCTTCCCCGTTCGTCGCTGTGCTCGACCTGACTGCGACCGAGTCGCGGGGGCGACGCTGAGCTACGACTACCGGTCCCGGCTGGTCTGGCTCGACGAAGACGTCGAGCCCCATCCGTCCCGGCACGATCTGTGCCTCACCCATGCCGGACGGCTCCGCGTCCCGGGCGGCTGGCGGCTGATCGACCGCCGCGGCGCCACCGTGGCCCTCCCGTCTCCGGCCGCCGGCTGACCGCCCCTCGTGG
>JALZAA010000247.1 GCA_030948625.1 Actinomycetota bacterium | reverse complement strand
CCTCGTTCATCGTCGGCTTCCCCGGCGAGACCGAGCGCGACCACGACCAGCTGCTCGGGTTCCTCGACCAGGTGCAGCTCGACTGGGCCGGCTTCTTCCCGTTCTCGCGCGAAGACGGCACGCCGGCAGCGACCATGGACGGGGTCGTGCCGGACGAGCTCATGCACGAGCGGCTCCGCGAGTGCGCGGAGACTCAAGACCCGATCACGCAGGCGGCACGCGACGCCGTGATCGGCGCGCACGTCGACGTGCTCGTCGACGGCGTCGACGACGAGACCGGTGACCCCGTCGGCCGTACGCATCGCGAGGCACCCGAGATCGACGGCGTCGTGCGCATCGCAGGCGCGTTCGCCCGGCCCGGCGCACGGGTTCGGGCCCGAGTCACGTCCGCGTACGGACCTGATCTGGTTGCCGAACCGGCATGAGCACTCAGGCCGCGAGCGGCGCCAAGTCGGCTGTGGCCACCGCGGCGGCACCGCTGAAGCGGTTCGGGGAGAGCGCCATCGCCACGCGCGCGAACGCGATCACGATCGCGCGTCTCGTGTTCACGGGTCCCGTGCTGCTCCTCATCGTCGTCGAGGGCGCGTCGTGGTGGACCGTGACGGGCTGGCTCGTGCTGGCCTGCACCGACGGGCTCGACGGATGGCTGGCGCGCCGCGACGGCACGACCCGCTCCGGTGCCTTCCTCGACCCCATCGCCGACAAGTTCCTGGTCCTCGGCGGGTTCCTCGCGCTCGGGATTCGCGGGGACTTCCCGTGGATCGCCGTCGCGCTCGTGGCGGCCCGTGAGTTCGGCGTGTCCGCGTTCCGGTCGCTTGCCGGTCGACGTGGCATCTCGCTGCCGGCCCGGCAGCTGGGCAAGTGGAAGGCGAACGTGCAGTTCGTCGCCGTGGGCGTCGTGCTCTTCCCGCCCACCGCGGACGCGACGGCGTTGAAGACCGCCGTGCTCTGGTTCGCCGTCGCAATCACTCTCTGGTCTGGCTTCGACATCATCCGCCGCGGTTGGCAGGAGACCCGTTCGTGAGATGCGAGGTGCTGGCGATCGGCACCGAGCTCCTGCTCGGCCAGATCGTCGACACCAACAGCGCCTGGATCGGTGAGCGGCTGGCCGAAGCCGGCATCGACAGCTACGAGCACCGCCAGGTCGGCGACAACCTCGGCCGGATGACGCAGGCTCTGCGCGAGCTGCTCGACGACAGCGATGCAGTCGTCGTGTGCGGCGGCCTCGGGCCGACTCCCGACGACGTGACCCGCGAGGCGATCGCAGAGGTGATGGGCGTCGGCCTCGAACGTCGTGAAGAGCTCGTCGAGTGGGTCTCGGCCTTGTTCACGTCCCGGGGTCGCGACATGCCGGAGAACAACCTTCGTCAGTGCGACATCCCGGTCGGTGCCGACCCGATCCCGAACTCGGTCGGCACGGCGCCCGGGATCCGGGCCGCGATCGGCGACAAGGTCGTCTACGCGGTACCGGGCGTTCCGTACGAGATGCATCTGATGATGACCGAACACGTCCTGCCCGACCTGCTCGAGCGGGCGGGGGAGCAAGCGGCGATCGTGTCGCGGTCGCTCAAGACGTGGGGAACGTCGGAGTCCGGGCTGGCAGAGATGATCGCCGACCGCGTCGACGCGCAGACGAACCCCACGATCGCGTTCCTCGCCCGCGGGATCGAAGGGCTCGTCGTGCGCATCACAGCGAAGGCGCCGACCGCCGAGGAGGCGCGTGCTCTCATCGAACCCGAGGAGCGCGCGCTGCGCGAGATCCTGGGCGACCTCGTGTTCGCGATCGACGACGAGACGATGGAGACGGTCGTGCTCGACCTACTCCGGAAGCGGGGCTTCACGTTGGGGCTGGCGGAGTCGATCACGGGCGGCTTGGTCGCGTCGCGGCTCGTGAGCGTGCCCGGTACGAGCGAGGTGCTGAAGGGTGGGGTCGTCGCCTACATGACCGACGTCAAGCGGTCGGTGCTCGGCGTGACGGCAGAGAAGGTCGTGAGCGAGGAGTGCGCCCGCCAGATGGCGGCAGGGGCTCGCCGCGTCACCGGCGCCGACGTCGGCCTGGGCGTCACGGGCGTGGCGGGGCCGGACGAGCAGGAGGGTCAGCCGGCCGGCACCGTCTTCTTCGGGCTCGCGGTCGGGGACGAGCCCCCCGAGGCGGTCGGCACCCAATTGCCGGGTCAGCGCGAGATGGTGCGCCAGTTCGCGACGATCTCGCTCCTGAACCTGTTGCGCATGAAGCTGCTGTCGATGGAATGACCGAGCCCCAGCTCGGACGCGGCTTCCTGGCCGTTGTTCCGCCCGACGACGTGCTCGACGCCGTCGACGCGGTCGCGTCGCGCATCGAGCTCCCTTCGACCGCTCGCCGCATGGCCCGCCCGCAGTGGCACTTGACGCTGCAGTTCCTCGGCAACCGCGTCGACTTCGATGCGGTCGGCGGCGCGCTCGAAGCGCTCGCAGTGCGACGGGGGACCGTCGCGCTGGGATCGGCCGGCGCCTTCCCGAGCGAGCGGCGCGGGCGCATCCTGTGGCTGGGCGTGAGCGAGGGCGAGGCGCTGCTGTCGCAACTCGCCGCGGCGGTCGGCGCGCTGCTCGAGCCCGTCGGCTCTCCGCCGGAGGAGCGGCAATACCACGCGCATCTCACCCTCGCTCGCCTCAAGGCGCCCGCCGACCTTCGCCCGGTGGTCGCCGAGCTCGGCTCGGCGGCGGTGGGGCGGCCGTGGACGGCCGACGAGGTGGTGCTGTTCCAGAGCAAGACGCGCTCGACGGGGGCCGAGTACATCGCGAGGGCGCGCTTCCCGCTCTCATAGGCGCAGCTGGCGGGGCGAATCCCGCGATTTGCTTGCATCGAACGGGTGTTCGGGCTAAGTTACACCCGTGTCATTCGGGTCGAGGCCCGATGCACTGGGCTTGAGCAAGGCGTAGTTGTCAGGCGTAGTTGTCACACCCTCGCCGTAGGTTGCTCCCGACGGCACTTCCCCCGATCGCACGACATCGCAACCAGGAATATTGCAACGAGGAGGGTTCCATCGTGGCGGAACAGGACAGCGACAAGGCTCTCGAGATGGCCCTCGGCCAGATCGAGAAGCAGTTCGGCAAGGGCTCGATCATGCGGCTGGGGGAGCACGGGAACGTCGGCGTCGCGGCCGTTCCCACCGGGGCCCTCGCCCTCGACATCGCGCTCGGCATCGGCGGCCTGCCCCGCGGCCGGGTGGTGGAGCTCTTCGGGCCCGAGGCGTCGGGGAAGTCCACGCTCGCCATGCACGTCGTCGCCGAGGCGCAGCGCAACGGCGGCGTGTGCGCGTACATCGACGCCGAGCACGCCATGGACCCGGTGTACGCCTCGGCCATCGGCGTGAACGTCGACGAGCTGCTGATCAGCCAGCCCGACACAGGCGAGCAGGCGCTCGAGATCACCGACATGCTCATCCGCTCCAGCGCACTCGACGTGGTCGTGATCGACTCGGTGGCGGCGCTGGTGCCGAAGGCCGAGATCGAGGGCGAGATGGGTGACTCGCACATGGGCCTCCAAGCGCGGCTCATGAGCCAGGCGCTGCGCAAGCTCACCCACAACCTCAACCGCTCGCGCACGATCTGCATCTTCATCAACCAGCTCCGGGAGAAGATCGGCATCGTCTTCGGGAACCCCGAGACGACCCCCGGCGGCCGGGCGCTGAAGTTCTATTCGTCGGTGCGGCTCGACATCCGCCGGGTGGAGTCCATCAAGGACGGCACCGAGATCATCGGCAACCGCGCCCGCGTCAAGGTGGTCAAGAACAAGGTGGCGCCGCCGTTCCGCCAAGCCGAGTTCGACATCATGTACGGCAAGGGCATCAGCCGCGAGGGCTCGCTGCTCGACGTCGGCATCGACCTCGGGCTCGTCAAGAAGTCGGGCGCGTGGTTCACGTACGAGGGCGAGCAGCTGGGCCAGGGTCGCGAGAAGGCCAAGCAGTTCCTGACCGAGAACATCGA
>JALZAA010000227.1 GCA_030948625.1 Actinomycetota bacterium | reverse complement strand
CGCCGAAGGCGAGCCCGAGAGTGAACTGTCCGAGTCCGCCGTCGATGAGGTCGGGCGTCGGCCCGGTTTTAACCGAGGCGCTCGATGATCATCGCGTTGGCCATGCCGCCGCCTTCACACATGACCTGCAGACCCCAGCGGCCACCGGTGCGCTCGAGCTCGTTGACGAGGGTGGCGGTGAGGCGGGCGCCGGAGCAGCCCAACGGGTGGCCGACGGCGATGGCGCCGCCGTTCACGTTGACCTTGGCCATGTCGGGGTGGTGCTCCTTCTCCCACGCGAGCACCACGGAGGCGAAGGCCTCGTTGATCTCGACCAGGTCCATCTGGTCGAGGGTCATCTTGGCCCGCTCGAGCACCTTGGCCGTCGCCGGGATCGGGCCGGTCAGCATGATGATGGGGTCGACGCCGGCCAGAGCGAAGCTGTGGAAGCGCGCCCTCGGGGTCAGGCCCAGGCGGCTCGCCGCCTCTTCACTCGTGATCAGCATCGCGGCCGCGCCGTCGCTGATCTGCGACGAGTTGCCGGCGGTCACGACGCCGTCGGGCTTGAACGCGGGCTTGAGCCCCGCGAGCTTCTCGAGCGACGTGTCGGGACGGATGCCCTCGTCGCGGTCGAACAACCTCGTGCCGTCCTCACCGGTCACCTCGACGGGGACGATCTCGCGCTCGAAACGTCCTTCGTCCGTGGCGCGAGCCGCGCGCAGGTGCGACTGGAGCGCGAACCGGTCGTTGTCCTCACGCGAGATGTTCCACTTCTCGGCGATGAGCTCGGCCGAGATGCCCTGCGGCACGAGGCCGCCGCGCTCCTGGTACCGGGAGAGGACCTTGGGTCCGAAGGGAAGGCTGCCGGGCTTGATCGACTCCCCCATCGGCACCCGGGTCATGCTCTCGACGCCCGCCGCGACCACGACCTCGTACGCCCCGGCGATCACTCCCTGCGCCGCGAAGTGCGCCGCCTGCTGCGACGAGCCGCATTGCCGGTCAATCGTGGTTCCGACCACCGACTCGGGGAACCCGGCAGCCAGGGCGGCGTTGCGGCCGACGTTGACGGCCTGGTCGCCGACCTGCATCACGCAGCCCATGATCACGTCCTCGACGACGTCGGGATCCAGATCGTTGCGCACTACGAGCGCATCGAGGGTGAGCGCAGCGAGGTCGACGGGGTGAATGTCCTTGAGCGCGCCGTTCCGCCGCCCCTGGGGGGTGCGGACTGCGTCGACGATGACAGCCGTGGGCATGAGAGGCCTCCTGTCGGCACTAGACCAACCGGTCAACTGTATCCCGGGCGGGCTACATTCCGGCCCGTGCCGCGGAACATGGATCGGTCTCTCGGCGACGGCGGCATGCGCCTGCTGGACGAGCTCGGGGTGGCCTTCGACGCGTACGGCGAGGGTTGGGCGACGGCGACGTGGACGCCCACCGAGCTCGCCTGCAACCCCGCGGGCGCGGTGCACGGCGGCGTCTACGGCGTCGTGCACGACGCTGCGATGAACTTCGCCACCAACGCCGCGCTCGAGTCGGGCGACCGGGCCGCCACCCTCGAGCTGAAGTACTCGACGTTGCGTTCGGCCCGCGCCGGCGACGAGCTCAGCGTGCGTGGGGAGGTCGTACGGCTCACGCGGCAGGTTGCATTCCTCGAGACGACCATCAGCGACGCCGACCAGCGCCTGATCTCGAAGGGGACGGGCACCTTCTTCGTCAGGCGCAAGGAGGAGGCGCAGTGACGCGTACCGCCGTCATCGGCTGCGGGATCATGGGCTCGGGCATCACATTCGTGGCGCGCGCCGCCGGATTCCCGGTCACCGCGGTCGAGCCGACCGACGAGTTGGTCGCCGCCGCCCGGCAGCGCGTCGACCGGCTCGAAGCGCAGGCTCGCAAGCGAGGCGCCGACCTCGACGGCATCGGCCCACTCGAGCTGACCACCGACCTCAGGGCCGCCGTGACGGGCGCCGACGTTGTCGTCGAAGCGGTACCCGAGGACGAGTCGCTCAAGCGTGAGATCTTCTCGCAGCTCGGCGCGGCGGCGGGAGTCGACACGGTCGTGGCGTCGAACACCAGCGGGCTGTCGATCGAAGACCTCGGCGACTCCTCGGGTCGTCCGGGCCAGGTGCTCGGCCTGCACTTCTTCAACCCGGTCCCGGCCATGCGCCTCGTCGAGGTGGTGCGCGCGCCCGAGACCGCCGATGACACCGTCGCCCGCGCGCTCGAGTTCTGCGGCACGTTGGGCAAAGAGACCGTCGAGGTTCGTGACCGGCCGGGGTTCGTCACCACCCGGCTCGGCTCGCTGTTGATGTGCGAGGCAATCCGCGCGTTCGAACAGGAGATCGCGTCGGCGGAGCACCTCGATACGGCGATGAAGCTCGGATACAACCACCCGATGGGCCCGCTGGAGCTGGCCGACCGGGTGGGCCTCGACACGTTGCTGCTCATCCTCGACGACATGCGCGAGGAGTACGGGGACGCGTTCGCGGCTCCGGATCTCCTCCGCCAGATGGTGGGTGACGGCAAGCTGGGCCGGAAGAGCGGCGCCGGCTTCTACGACTACTGAACGACTCCCGTCGCGGCGGTGACCGTCAGGACGGGACGAGCACGCCGGCCAAGGGCATCGTGAACGAGAACGTGGCGCCCTGCCCGAGTTCGCTCTCCACCCAGATGCGACCGCCGTGCAGCTCGGTGAAACGCTGCGCGATGGTGAGCCCGATCCCGGTGCCGCGTCCGCCGGCGCCGTTGGACGACTGGTAGTAGCGGTCAAAGATGCGCGCCTGCTCGTCGCGCGCGATCCCCGCGCCCTCGTCGATGACCGACACCACGACCTCATCGTCCTCGGCGCGGGCGCGGACGCGCACGCAGGTGCCGGCGGGCGAGAACTTCACCGCGTTCGTCAGCAGGTTCACGAGCACGTGATTGAACGCGTCGGCGTCGGCCTCGACCACGAGGCCGCCGGGGACGTCGACGTCGACCGTATGGTCCGCCACCACCGGCGCGAGCCCGCGCAGCGCGCCGTCGACGGCGTCGAGGACGTTGAGCTCCGACGGGACGACCTCGATCGGCCCGGCGTCGCTGCGCGCGAACTCCATGAGCTGACTGACGAGCCGCCCGAGCTCGTCGGCGTTGGTCGACGCCCTCCCGAGGAGCTCGCGGCGCCGCTCGTCGGGCAGGCCGTCCCAGTGCAGGAGCACGGTGTCGACGAACCCCTTCACGGCCGTGAGCGGTGTGCGCAGCTCGTGCGACACGAGCGCCAGGAACTCGCTCTTGTTCTTGTCGGTCTCGGCGAGCTCTGCGGCCGCGGCCCGCTCGTGCTCGGACGCGCGCGCCCACTGCTCGAGGAGCTCGCGCTGGCGACGCCGGTAGCGCGGGAGGTACGGCGATCCGCCCACGACCACCCCCAGCCCGAGGGCGAGGGTCAGCGCGCTCACCAGGGTGAAGGGCTCGGTGACCGCGCCCGTCACGGCAGCGCCGAAGGTCTGGCCACCACCGCTCCCCCCACCACCGCTCCCCCCGCCGCCGCCGCCGCGGCCCGACGCCTCGCCGGCGGCACGGGTCGAGCCGGAGTCCGCCTCTGCGGTGGACGAGGGCGGAGCCGAGGGGCTCCCCTCAGGAGTCGGCGCGGGTGCTGCATCTCCCGGCGCCGGCGCAGCCCCGGACGGCGGAGCGCCGGCGCCGCCCGCGGGGCCCGTGGAACCGGCGGAAGGCGACGAGCTGGGGGCACCGGGGACGCCCGGCACACCCCCCGGCACACCC
>JALZAA010000194.1 GCA_030948625.1 Actinomycetota bacterium | reverse complement strand
CTCGGCGGCGCGCAAGCGCGCGCTGGCCGAGCGCGGGTTGTCGGCGATCTCGGCGGCAGTGGGCCGGCGAGGTCGCCGAGTGAGGAGGTTGACCAACGGGTCGAGTCGTCGCTCGACGGGCATGCCGGGCGGCGCGGGATCGTTCCTGGCCGCCCAGCCGGCGAAGCGCTGCTTCACGATCCGGTCCTCGAGCGAGTGGTAGGCGACCACGAGGATGCGGCCGCCGGGTGTCAGCAGGTGCACCGACTCGTCGAGCCCGGCGCCCAGATTCGGCAGCTCGCGGTTGACCTCCATGCGGATCGCCTGGAACGTCCGCCGCGCCGGATGGCGCCCGCGGCGCCGCGCCGGAGCCGGGATGGCGTCCTTGATCACGTCTGCCAGCGCGCGAGTCGTGTGCACCGGGCGGGCCTGGACGATTCCGCGGGCGATGCGGCGGGCGAAGCGCTCTTCGCCGTTGTCGGTGATGATCGCTGCCAGATCCTCTTCGGGGTAGGTGTTGACCACCTGCTCCGCCGTCAGCTCCTGCGCGCTGTCCATGCGCATGTCGAGCGGCGCGTCGGCCCAGTACGAGAACCCGCGCTCGGGTCGGTCGACCTGCGGGCTGCTGAGGCCCAGATCGAACAAGATGCCCACGATGTCTCCCTCGCTCTCGTTGCTCACGATCCCGGCGACGTCCTCGAACCCTCCATGCACGACCCGAGCCCGTCGCCCGAACCCGGTGAGCGCTTCCCTCGCCGCCATGACGGCGTCGGGGTCACGATCGATGCCGAGGAGGTGCACGTGGGGCATGGCTCCCAGGAGGAGCCGGGCGTGGCCGCCACCGCCGACGGTTGCGTCGACGATCAGTCCGGGCGGGACCGGCGCGAGGAGCTCGACCACCTCCTCAGCCATCACCGGTCGATGCACGAACTCCGGCACCCCTCGCTCCCTCGTGCCACCCCAGGCCTGCGACCAGCCCCCCGAGACGACGATGCCGCTCGGATGTCTCCCCGAATCGACTCGGTTGGAAAGCGGGCGGAGTAGGGGCTCTCAACCGCGTGTCCCAGGGGGCTGGTGGCAGGCCCGGAGGACCTCACCTGTTGATTTGTCAATTGCCGTTGTGCTCTTGCTCTCGATTCCTCCGCGCGTCGCCGCGCCCGTCTAGATCCCGAAGTCGGGCAGCTCGTCGGACTCGTTGAGGCTCTGCTCCCCTTCCCGGTCGCGCTCGCGCCACCGGCGGCCGTCCCAGATCTCGATCCGGGAGAACACCCCGGCGACCACGACGTCCTTGTCGAGGCCCGCGTACTCGCGCAGCTGCTGCGGGATCGCGATCCGGCCCTGCTTGTCCGGGCTGACCTCGGCGGTTCCCGCGAAGAACGAGCGGGCCGCATCGAGCTCTCGCCCACCTCGCTTCGACGCCTCTCGCACCCGGTCGGCCACGTCCTGAAACTCCTGCGCCGTGTACACGGAGAGGCACCCGCCTCTCCCTCTGGTCACGTAGGCGCCTCCCGACAGCTGATCGCGGTACTTGGCGGGCAGGATCACCCGCCCCTTCGCGTCGAGGGAGTGCTGGTACTCCCCGAGGAACATTCCGCTCCCTCAGCTTCCGGTTGTCGCCCTGGAGACGGGGTATCGCTCCCCGTTCCCCCACTTCGCACCACCCTACGCCCCTAGACCCCACAGGTCAACACCCTGTGCCCCACTGGCCCCACGCGTCACGGGGACGGGCGCCGGACGGGGGACGGCCGTCGCAGCGGGCCGTACAGGGTCCGGCGGCCTGTTCGCTACGAGCGGGCGCGCGAATCCCGGGTCAGGGCCTGCGGGTTTACAGCAGAAGGGTCTTAGGCGACGACGGCGGTGTGGTCGCCGTGGTGGTCGCCGTTGGGGAGGTAGGGCTCCCAGAGGGGGTCGATGGAGCCGACGGTGGCGATCAGCCAGAGGGATGCGTGCGGCGCGCGCGGGTTGCGGCGCAGCGAGAGGCCGCACTCCTGGGGCATGCGATCCTCCTTGCGCGCGTTACAGGCGCGACAGGACGCCACGACGTTGTCCCAGGTGTGCTCGCCGCCGCGCGAGCGCGGGACGACGTGGTCGATGTTCTCGGCGTTGTGGTTGCAGTACTGGCAGCGGTGACGATCGCGGGCGAAGACCGCCCGGCGCGACAGCGGCACGCGGTTGCGGAACGGCACGCGTACGAAGTGCACGAGCCGGATGACTGCGGGAATCGGCAGCGTGGCGCGCTCGGAGCGGAGCTCACCACCGTTGCGGGCGATGATCTCGGCCTTGTCCTTGAGGACGAGGACGACGGCCCTCCGCATCGGCACGACGCAGAGCGGCTCGAAGCTGGCGTTGAGCAGCAGGGCTCTCCCCAAGCCTTCGAGACCTCCTCCGCGGCCGTCGGCCGTTTGGGCGGCAGTCTACCGGCGCGTCCCGCGCCGGTAATGCGTCATCTGCCGGCTCCACTCGAGGTAGGCGACGACGTCGTCGGGGTCCGGGTCGTGGTCGCGCCCGTACTGCGTCTCGAGCCGGTGCTGCAGGTACTCGCGGGACGGCGCGGGCACGAACGGGGGATGGCGCCACCAGTGTGGACGGGCGAGCCGTCGCGCCTGCGCGATAGCCGTGGCCCACAGCCGCGGGCGGCGGGCGACGGCAACCGCAGCTCCGCCCCAGAATCGAGGCCCGCCGGCGACCCTCCGTCGTCCCACGGCTGGGCACGGTAGGACACCTTCACGCCTTAGGCTGATGGCCTCGCAAGGCCGGCGTTACCCACGGCGACGATCCGAACGAAGGGAGACCACGCCCGTGCAGACCGCACAGGCTCCGCGTCACACCTCGTTCGGTGCGCTGTTCGACGCCCTGCTCGCCAACGTCGAGCGCGTGATCCAGGGCAAGCGCGAGCCTGTCCGACTCGCGCTCGTATCCCTGTTCGCCGAGGGGCACCTGCTCATCGAGGACGTTCCCGGGGTCGGCAAGACGTCCATGGCCAAGGCGATCGCCCGCTCGATCGCCGGGACGTGGAGCCGGATCCAGTTCACCCCCGACCTGCTGCCGTCCGATGTCACCGGGGTATCGGTCTGGAACCGAGTCGCCAACGAGTTCGAGTTCCGGCCCGGTGGCGTGTTCGCCAACGTGGTGCTCGCCGACGAGATCAACCGTGCGTCGCCGAAGACGCAGTCCGCGCTGCTCGAGGCCATGGAGGAGCAGCAGGTCACTGTCGACTCGCACACGTACGGGTTGCGGCGGCCGTTCATGGTCATCGCCACGCAGAACCCGATCGAGCTCGAGGGCACCTACCCGCTCCCCGAGGCGCAGCTCGACCGCTTCCTCATGCGCATCCAGATGGGCTATCCGAGCCGCGACTCCGAGGTCGCGATCCTCGACACGCACGGCAGCCACGCGAGCGTCGAGCAGCTCGAGCCCGTGACATCGGCGGCCGAGGTGCTCGCCGCGGCGCAGGGGGTGGCGAACATGCATGTCGGCGACAACCTCAAGGCGTACATCGTCGATCTCGTCACTGCGACGCGCCAGCATCGCGACCTTGCGCTCGGGGTCAGCCCGCGGGGCGCGCTCGCGCTGCAACGCGCGGCCCGCGCGCTTGCGGCCAGCATCGGGCGCGACTACGTCGTGCCCGACGACGTCAAGCGTCTCGCCCCTTCGGTGCTCGGCCACCGGGTACTCCTCGCGCCCGACGCGCAGTTGCGTGGCACGTCCGCCGACGACGTCGTGCGGGCGCTGCTGGCATCGGTACCGGTGCCGGGCGCGACCGGCTGAGCATCCGATGCAGGCGGCACCGCGCGTGCTGACCCGTCGGGGGTGGAGCCTCGCCGGCGCTGCATTGGGTCTGGCGGTGGCGGGGCGTCTCCTCGGAACGGTCGAGCTGTGGGCGGTCACGACCGCGATCGTGCTGCTCCTCGCCACGAGCGCGATCTGGGCCCGATCGCGTCGCTACGACCTCGTGGCGCGACGGTCTGTGCACCCGGCGCGGCTGCACGTCGGCGCCGAGGGCCGCGTCGACCTCACGATCGCCAACCACTCCGATCGGAGCACTCCCCTGCTCGCCGTCACCGACGTGTTCGACGACGGGCACCGGGCCGCGAGGTTCGTCCTGCCTCCGATGCCGTCGGGTGAGACCGCGCGGGCCGCGTACCGCTTGCCGACGACGCATCGGGGCCGCTTCAGGATCGGTCCGCTTGCAGTGTCGCTGTCCGATCCCTTCGGGTTGGCGCGCCGGACGTGGACGCTGTCCGCCGTCAGCGACGTGCTCGTGTGCCCGCAGGTGCACGACATCATCGCCCCGCGCCAGGCGGGAGGGCGTCTGGTGGCATCCGTCGAGACCGTCCAGGCGCGCGCGCAGGCGGCCGACGGGGAGGAGTTCCTGACGCTCCGCGAGTACGAGGTCGGCGACGACCTTCGGCGCGTCCACTGGCGTTCGACCGCTCGCCTGGGCGAGCTGATGATCCGCCAGGACGAAGCCCAGTGGCGGGCGCGGGCCCTCGTCGTGCTCGACGCCCGCGCCGAGGCCCACGACGCGCGGTCGTTCGAGACCGCGGTCGAAGCGACGGCGTCGGTGGTCGACCGCCTCACTCGCATGCGTCGCCGCGTCGAAGTCGTCGCAAGCAATGGCCAGTCGCTCGGTGCTCCGACCGCGCGCTCGGGCTCGGCGGTGATGGACCGTCTGGCGACCGTGGAGCCGGGTGGCGAAGACCGACTGGCGGCCATGCTCGCGTCGTTCCGGGCCCATCGCAGCGCCGCGTTCATCGTGGCGGTCGTCGGCTCGCTGGGCGCCGTCGAGCTCGATGCCCTCGGTGCGCTGACGGCGCACGGCACCGTCGTGATGGTGGCCACCCGACCGGTTCAGACACCGCCGGCGCTGATCGCGTGGTCGGGGCTGGTCACCGTCGACGCATCCCGTACTCCCTTCCCCGACGCCTGGAACCAGGCAATGACGCGATGGCATCTCGCACCGCCTCCGCACTCACCGCACTCGCCCTCGCCGCGCTGAGCGTCGCGGCGGTCCTGACCCTCGGACGCGTGTTCGCGTCGGGGCGATTCGCCGCGCCCGTCGTCGGCGCCGTGCTCCTCGTGCATCTCCTCGGATTCATGGCACGGACGCGTCGCTGGCCGCTCGTCGACGCGCTGTCGTTGTGGATCTTCGGGCTGTCCGCCTACCTCATCTGGGTGCTGGTCTCGGACACGACGGCGTTCGGCGTGCCGACACTCGACACGTTCCGCGTGCTCGCCGAGCGCCTCGGCGACGGTTTGCACGACCTCCGCACCGCGGTCGTGCCGGCGCCCGCGTCGGATGGGGCGATCGTGCTCTGTGTGCTCGTGGCATGGATCATGGCGGCGGCGGCGGACGCGCTCGCGTTCTGGCGACGCGCCACCATCGGCGCCGTCGCTCCCGCCCTCGCACTCTTCGTGTGGGCGTCGACACTCGGGACCGACCGCCTTGCCACGCAGACCACGGCAGCGTTCATCGTCGCCGCCCTGCTGTTCATGCTCGTGCAGCACCAGACGCTTCTCGAGCGGGGCCGGGCGCGCTTCTCCGGCCGTCGGGTCCGCGCCGTCACCGGGGTGTGGACGTTCGGTGCGCTCGCCGGTGCTCTGGCTGTCGTCGGCGGCCTCGTGCTGGGGCCGGCGTTGCCCGGCGCGGACGCCGATCCCGTCATCGATGTGCGCGGCGTCGGCCCGTCGGATCGCACGTACCGGGCCGAGCCGCCGCTCGCCCGCATCGGCGCCGGCTTCGTCGCGCTCGGTCGTACCGAGCTGTTCACCGTGCGCGCCCAAAAGGAGGAGTACTGGCGCGTCGCCGCCCTCGACGCCTACGAGAGCGTGAACGGAGGCCAGTGGACGCTCGCCGCCTCGGGCAACGACCAGGTGAAGGAAGGTCTCCACGCGACCGTCGACGACACGATGTTCCGCCAGGAGTTCCACATCACCGGTCTCCAGGACCGATGGCTTCCCGCCGCGTACCAGCCCGTGCAACTCGAGGGTGGCGGCGACCCGCTCGTCGTGCAGGCGTCGACGACGCTGGTATCGAACCACAAGGACCTGAAGGACCTCACGTACACCGTGAGCTCGCGCCTGGCGCCGGGCGGCGACACGCCGCCGACCGACGCGCAACGTCGGGAGACGGACGCGCCGCTTCCGGCCGAGATGCAGCAGTACACGGCGTTACCGGAGGACTTCCCTTCCGACGTGCGGGCGAAGGCGCGCGAGATCACGGACGGCGCCGGCACGCCGTACGACCGGGCGCGCGCGCTGGAACAGTTCTTCCTGGACCCGGCGGAACGGTTCCAGTACTCACTCGATGTAGCACTTGGTCCGGAGGCGCAGACCCAGAGTGCGATCCGCGAGTTCCTCCAGAGCCGCACCGGCTTCTGTGTGCAGTTCGCAGGCAGCTTCGCGGCAATGGCCCGAGCCGTGGGGCTGCCGGCGCGCGTCGCTGTCGGCTTCACACCGGGCGATTTCGACAGCTCCTCGGGCGTGTTCCGCGTCACGTCAGAGGACGCGCACGCCTGGGGTGAGGTGTGGCTTGCGGGGTTGGGCTGGACCCGCTTCGAGCCCACGCCCGCGAGCAATCTTCCCGGTGCAGCGCGCCTGCCCGGCCGCGACGCGCCCGCCGCTTCGGCCACCCCGGTCCCGTCGGCGCCGCCGACGACCGCGCCCGCATCCGCGCCCACGACCGCGGGGAACGGCGCGACGCCGGGCACCGCCCAGGTCGCGATCGACCCGCCGGGCACCGCGCACGATCGCCGCGGCGGCTTCAGCTTCAGTTGGATGCTCGTGGTGGTGCTGCTGATCGGGGCGGCAGCGGGGCTCGCGGGCGTCGCCGCCGCGATCGTGGTGGTGAAGCGCCGACGCCGTCTGCGTCGTCGCGCTCGACCCGACCCCGCCGCCGCGATCACGGGGGCGTGGGAAGAGGTGCTGGACCGGTTGGGCGAAGCGGGCGTCGAACAGTTGCCGGCGCGCACGCCGCTCGAGCTCGCGGCCGAAGCTTCGCCCAAGCTCCCCGAGGGTGTGGCGTCACCCCTAGAGGAGCTCGCCGATGCGTACACGGCGACGCGTTACGCGTCGACGCCCCCGGACGCGGCGCTCGCGCGCAAGGCCTGGCGTGACGCCGGCGCCGTCAGCTCGGCGTTGCGGGCCGGTGCCGGACTCCGCGAGCGGCTACGTCGCCGGCTCGACCCATCATCGTTGCGTCGGTAGGCGCGGGCTCGGCGGGCCCGGCCCGCAGATCGTCGACGAAGGCTTGCCGCTCGGCGTCGAACGCGCGCACGTCGGCCTCCACTTCGGACGCCAACGGACCGACCGCGACGAAGAACGCGAGTTGGCCCTGCCGCAGCGCGTCGAGGACCTGGCCGTCGTCACGACACGCCCACACCGACGCGCCGTCGGTGACGAGCGACAGGGCGGCGACGTCGTCGCCCGACTCCACGAGATACCGCAGCGCGCGGCGGATGCGGGCGAGGCTCAGACCGGCCTCGAGCAGCGACGCGACGATGCGCAAGGCGACCAGATCCCGAAACGAGTACCGCTCCGCACCTTCCGTGCCCGGAACGACGAGCCGGAGTCGCTCCCACGAGCGCAGCTGCGCCGGGGTGGTGCCGGTCAGACGGGCGGTCTGCGCGACCGTGAATCCCACTGCGAACGCCGGCTCAGGACGGGTCGTCGCGGCGCCAGCGCTCGCGCCAGCGCTTGCCCGCGTTGCCGAACACGTTCTTGAGCGCTCCCCCCCGCACGGAGCTGGTGAGGTTCTCCAGGCCCGCCTTGCCCAGCTTGCGGACGTTCCGCTCGATGACGAGCAGGCACGCCAGCATGATCAGGAAGCCGACGACGCCCAGAAGCAGCACCCGCGTGAACGTGAACAGCAGCAGCGCGAGCCCGGCCACGAAGCCGAAGACCGCCCACTTGATCGCCCGCGCCGAGTGCCGGTAGAGAGTCGTCTCGGAAACCTCTTGGACCAGGCGCGGGTCGGTCTCGGTGAGGTTGGCCTCGATCTCCTTGAGGATCCGCTGCTCGTCTTCCGAGAGGGGCATACCGTGCCTCTGGGCCTCTAGGGCCTCTGGTGCGTCTGGCGCCGCTGGGCAGTGCGCTCTGCAGATCTGCAGAACGCAATCATTCTCGCGCGCTCCCCAACCCCCCTCAACGCGCCTGGATTCCGCGTGCGGGTATTTCACACCGTATGGGACGCCCGCCCGCGGCTGCGGACTCATAGGCCCGGTCGACCAGCCGGTGCGCGGCGAGCGCGGTCGCGACGTCGGGATGACCGCGGGCGCGGGCACCGTCTTCGCCGAGCGCCTGGAGGAACGCCTTGCTCGGCTCGGCGTACTGCGCCAACGGCTTGGCCAGGACCTCGGGGACGTCGAACCGGTCGATCCACGACGGCGGCGCGGCTTCGATGAGCTCGTCGCCGACGTTGGTCTCGACGTGAAGCGGGCCGAGATAGTCGTCATCGGTCCAGAGGAGCGCCTCCTCGCAGAACACCTCGAGCCGTCGGAGCGACCCGCGGCGCACGATCTGGTGCCACACGCTCGCGATCGTCGCCATCGCACCCGAGGCGAAACCGAGCGTCACCGTGGTCGCGTCGTCGATGCCGGCGTGGCCGAACAGCGACGCCGTTCGAGCGCCGACTTCCTCCGGCTCGCCGAGAACCGGGCCGAGAATCCAGCGCAGCAGATCGACGTCGTGGATCGAGTGCTCGATCAGCGTGCCGCCTCCTGCCTTGGCGACGTCGGCGCGCCAGGCCGACGCGTAGAGGCCTTGGATCGGGAAATACTGGTCGTCGCGCAGCACCGTCAGGAGCGGCGGGCCGTACCGCCCCGACGCGACGATGTCGGCGGCAGCCCGGAAGACCGGCGCGTGCCGGAGCACCAGCCCGACCTGGTGCGGGACGCGCTCCAGCGCGGCGGCCAGGCGCTCCGCCTCTGCCAGCGACGGCGCCAGCGGCTTCTCGCAGAACACGGCCCGCGACCGCTGCACCGCGGCCTCGACCGCCTCCAGATGCGACGACGTCCAGGTGCAGATCCACACGGCGTCCACGTCGTCGACCAACTCGTCAAGCGTCGTGCACGGGCGCGCGTCGTGATGCCGGGCGATGCTCACCGCCTTGTCAGGGTCGACGTCGAAGGTCGCGGCGACGCGCGCATCGATCAGGCTTGCCTTCGCGAGTTGCCGGAGCGCGAACGAGTGGACCGTCCCGATGTGTCCGCATCCCACGAGGCCGATGCGGATCATGGATCGACTCGGGGATCGGGCTCGGCGTGCGCGGCCCGATCCATGAGCGCCGCGGGACCGACGGCGCCGTCGCCGAAGCGCTTTCGCACGGCGTCCATGGAGTCTTCAACCGCGCGACGCCGCGGGTCGCTCCCCCTCGCCGCGCCGGCATGGATGTCGAATGGAAGCTCGCCCTGCGTCCCCGAGACCTCGTCGAGATCGTCGACCTGACGCAATTGCTGCATGGCGACGCCGAGAAGACGAATCCCGTCACCGAGGTCGACCGCGTCCAGCAGGGTCCGGGCGACGGTATCGATGTCGGCGGCGAGGTTCGTCGGCTCCGGCAGCGTGCGCGATCTCGTGATCGTGCGGAAGTCCTTGAACCGCAGCTTGAGCTGGACGGTGCGACCGGTGCGCTTGCCGTCCCGAAGCCGCTCCGCCACGCGCTCTGCCATCCGCAGCACCTCGCGCGCGAGCGTCTCGCGGTCGGTGATGTCGGTGGGGAACGTCTCCTCGTGGCCGACCGACTTCACCTCCCGTCCCGGCTCGACGCCGCGTTCGTCGCGATTCCACGCGAGCGCGTACAGGTGCCGGCCTTGGGCTTCACCCAGTGCATGCACGAGTGTGTCCTCGGGCAGAGCGGCGAGGTCGCCGATCGTCCGCACGCCGAGTTGCGCGAGCCGATTTGCCGTCGCCGGGCCCACGCCCCAGAGCCGGCGAACCTCGAGGGGATGGAGGAACTCGAGCTCGGTCCCGGCCTCGACCACGAGCATGCCGTCCGGCTTCGAAAGGTCGCTCGCGAGCTTGGCGACAAACTTGGTGGTCGCGACACCCACGGACACCACGAGTCCTGTCTCTTCCGTGATGCGCCGTCGCAGCAGCACCGCGATCTCGGGCGCGGTGCCGTGCAGGCGACGCACACCGCCGACGTCGAGGAAGGCCTCGTCGAGCGCGAGCGGTTCGACGAGCGGAGTGACGTCGCGCAGGATCGCCATCACCGAGCGGCTCGCCTCTCCGTAGGCGTCGAAGCGCGGCGCGAGGAACGCCCCGTCGGGGCAGGCGCGCCGAGCGCGTCCCATCGGCATCGCGGAGTGGACGCCGTACCGGCGCGCTTCGTAGCTGGCGGCGGCGACGACTCCCCTGCGTCCGAGCCCACCGACGATGACCGGCCGGCCCCGAAGACCGGGATCGGCGAGCTGCTCCACCGACGCGTAGAACGCGTCGAGGTCGACGTGCAGGATCGACAGGTCAGTCGCCGGCGGCACGTTCGCGGCGGGCACGCGGGGACGCCGGCGCCGCCTCGCCGGCGAGATCGGTGCGCACGACGTCGAACGCTGCTCGTGTCACGCCGTGGACCTCGTAGCAGTACCGGCGGTTGGCCTCGGGGCCCCACGGCTCGGCCAGCCACTCCGCCAGAGGCTCCCCGACCCACGGGTGGCAGCGTTCGAGCACCGCCGCGGCGTCACTCGTGGGGACGAACGCGGCCTCGACGACGATCCCGTCGGGGTCGGCGACGCACACGTCGCCCTCGTAGGCGACTGCGCGGTGAACCTCGCACCGCATGATCCAGCCGAGGTCGGCGGCAACGGCCTCGACCTCGTACACGGGGCCCTCCCACCGGGTGACGCGCAGCCCGGTCTCCTCCTCGACCTCACGCGTCAGGCCGTCGAGCACGGAACCGTCCTCGTCGTCGATCACGCCGCCGGGCGTGCTCCAGTCCTCGTGGCCGCCTCGCCGCTGGTTGCGAACGAGCAGCAAGCACCCCTCCGACTCGACGAGCGCTCCGGCAACCTGCCACTCGCGCACGCCGTCGACCATGTCGTCAGTGTTGCACGCGCATGGTTCGGGAGCCGCCCGCGGCCATACCATCGCCAGCTGTGGATGACGAGCCGGCGCGCGACGGGTCGAGTGAGCGCCGCGACGGCGGGCTCGTGCCCGGTGGCCTCCCATCGCGTGGCGCCTACGTGCTCGCGTTCCTGAGCGTGGTGGTCGCGGGAGGGTTCGGCGGCATCATCGGCTACGGCCTCGTCGACATCAGCTCTCAGGGCGATGCCGGTATCGCCGCGCTCGTCGGGCTGGTCGTCGGCGGGCTCATCGGCGCGATCGGCGTCGGCGTCGTCGCCGTGCTCGTGCTCCGGGCCATGGCCGAGTGGCAGCGCGGCGGCAAGCGCGCGCGTTAGAGCGTCTGGCGCGTCACGCGCCGAACGTGAGTCGGCGGAAGCCCTCCGCGTACGCAACGCCGGCGGCGCGTCCCGCTTCCTCGGCGCGATCGCGCAGGAACTGGCGGAACCACTCCCCGGTCTCTTCGAGCTGGCTGGCGTGGCAGAAGAGCGCATCGATCTTTCGCTCGAGGTTGTCGCTGATGTCGACCCAGCAGTTCGGTTCGAGCGTGCCGGACAAGTAGACGCTCTGGACCTCGTGAATGCTCAGCCCCTCGCGGAGATGCTCGGGGAAGTAGTGCGGGTTGCCCGCGGCGGGCGCGACCGCATCGAGCGTCGCCCAGCCCGTGACCCGGTGGTCGTGATGGTTGTAGTAGCGGTCCGCGAAGAACACGGCCGTCGGATCAGGGCACAGCACCACCTGCGGTCGCAGCTCGCGTACATGGCGGGTGATCGCGCCTCGAAGCGCCTGATCGTCCGGTAGCTCGCCGTCGTGGTAGCCGAGATGGAAGTGGCCGGCGAAGCCCAGCAGCGCCGCGGCCTTGGCCGTCTCTTCGACCCGCAGCGCGGCGAGCTCCTCGAGGTCGGCATCGGGATCCTGCGTGCCCTTGTCACCCCTCGTGGTGATCAGGACCGAGACGTCCGCACCTGCTTCGGCCCAGCCCGCGAGCGTTCCACCAGCCGAGATCTCGGGGTCGTCGGGATGCGCGTAGACCGCCAGAGCGCTGACCGGGATCTCGGCATCGGTGGGCATGCCGTGCCCACGGTACCGGGCAGCGCGCGCACAGCCGTCGACGGGGTTACCAGGTGAGGTCGAGCGCGCCGCGCATGGTCGCTTCGAACGTCTCGTCGTCCATCGTGCTGCGCGCCGCCAGCACCATCTCGGCGTCGGCGCCGACGGGCCAGCGCAGCTTCTGCTCCGTGCCCTCGACGGCGTCGGCGATCACCTGCGCGACCGGTTCCGCGCCTTCGGCGGGCTCGCCACCGCGGAGCTTCTCGAACGCGACCGCCCACTGGCGGTCGAGCTCGTCGTACGGCGGCGCGTCGAGCCCGAACCGCGGCTCCTTGCCCTGGAAGTCGGTCTCGAAGAACCCGGGCTCGACGAGCGCGATGCGGATCCCGAAATGACCGACCTCGTAGTGCAGAGCCTCCGACACGGCCTCGAGCGCGTGCTTCGTCGCCGAGTACGCGCCGCCGGTCGGTGGCGTGACGAGGCCCGCCAGCGACGTCACGTTCACGATCGTGCCGCTTCCCCGCTCACGCATCTGCGGGAGCACGGCCTGGATCATGCGCACCGCGCCGACGACGTTCGTCTCGAACATGCGTCGGAACTCCGGCAGCGGCACGTGCTCGATCGGGCCCGTGATCCCGAAGCCGGCGTTGTTCACCAGTGCGTCGATCCGCCCGACCTGCTTCACGGCATCGGCAACGGAAGCGTCGTCGTCGACGTCGAGACGAAGCTTGTCGGTGACGTCGAGGTCGTCCAGCGTCTCCGGGCGGCGGGCGCTCGTGAGCACCTCGTGGCCCCGCTTCGTGAGCTCGACTGCGGTAGCGCGACCAAAGCCGGTCGAGCATCCGGTGATGAGAACTCGTGCCATGTGGTTCCCCGCTCTAGTTGGCTCTAGTTGTGCGCGATACCCGCGAGCGTCTTGACCGCGCGCTCGAGGTCGGCGTCGTCGACGTCCTTGTGGGTCACGAACCGTACCGTGCGGGTGTCGATCGTGCCCGCCCTGATCCCCTCCACGTCGAGTCGCCGAAGCAGATCGTTCGGGAGCCGGGCGGCGCTCGCGCACACGATGTTCGTGTCGACCGTCTCGGGATCGACCGAACCGGGCCAGTGCTCGGCGACCGTCTCGGCCAGGCGTCGGGCCCGGCGGTGGTCGTCCGCGAGCCGCTCGGTCATCGACTCCAGCGCGACGAGGCCGGCGGCTGCGATCACACCGGCCTGCCGCATGGCGCCGCCGAGTCGCTGGCGGTGCTCGCGAGCCGCTGCGATCACAGAGAGGGAGCCGCACAGGATGGATCCCACGGGCGCGCTCAGCCCCTTCGACACGCAGAACATGACGGCCGTGACCGGCGCGACGAGCTCGCGAGCAGGTACCCCGAGCGCGACCGACGCGTTCCAGATGCGCGCCCCGTCGCAGAAGAGAGGCAGGTCGTGTCGCTCGGCGAGCGTCGCGACGGCCCCGACCTCGTCGACCCGCCACGGCCGCCCGGATGCCGCCATGTGCGTGTTCTCGATCGCGATCAGCGAGACCGGCGGCGAGTGGTGACCCGAGTCGAGAATCGTCTCCTCCATCGCGACGAGATCGAGCAGGCCGTCGTCGTCGGCGAACGTATGGAGCTGGACCGCCGAGTTCCATGCGGAAGCGGCTGCTTCGTAGCGGAACACGTGCGCGCGTTTCGCGCACAGCACCTCGGTGCCGGCGCGAGCGAGCACCCGCAGCGCGAGCTGGTTCGCCATCGTCCCCGACGGCACGTACAGGGCGGCTTCCTTCCCGAGGAGCTCGGCGGCGCGCTCCTGAAGCCGATTGATCGTGGGGTCCTCGGCGTAGACGTCGTCGCCGACCTCGGCGTCGGCCATGGCACGGCGCATCTCCGGCGTCGGCGTGGTGACGGTGTCGGAGCGGAGATCGATGCGCCCGTCGGGTGATGCCATACCGCGAGGGTACGCGCCGGTTACGAGCTCTCGATCGGGCGGATCAGTCCCTCCTGGATCACCGTGATCGCCAGCGTGCCGTCGCGGCAGAAGATCGTCCCCTGCGCGAGGCCACGGGCGCGGGACGCCGTCGGACTGGTCTGGTGGTACAGTAGCCATTCGTCGGCGCGGAACGGGCGGTGGAACCACATGGCGTGATCGAGGCTGGCGATCATGTATTGCTGGTTGGTGTACGAGATCGCGTGCGGGAACATCGCGGTGTCGAGCAGCGTGAGATCCGACGCGTAGGCGACGACGCACTCGTGGATGAGCGGTTCCTCCGGCAGCTCACCGTTCGCCCTGATCCACACGTCCTGCTGCGGCTCCCGCGGCGTCGGGTCGAGCCACCGCGGGTCGTGGACCGGCCGTGAGTCGATGGGGCGCTCGCGCACGAGCCATTGCGCGAGGTCCGGCCCGAGGCGGTCGAGGTACGGCTCGACGCGCGCTTGCCACGTGGGGAGCTCGTCGGGGTCCGGCACCTCCGGCATCGGCATCTGGTGGTCGGGGCCGGGCTCGACGATCTGGAACGACGCAGACAGGTGGAAGATCGCCCGCCCGTGTTGGATCGCGACCACCCGCCGGGTCGTGAAGCTCTTGCCGTCGCGGATGCGGTCGACCTCGTAGACGATCGGGATGTTCGGGTCTCCGGGGCGCAGGAAGTAGGCGTGGAGCGAGTGCACCGGCCGGTCCTCGCTCACCGTTCGGCCGGCGGCGACGAGGGCCTGCGCCGCGACCTGTCCGCCGAAGACGCGCTGGCGGTCCTCGTGCGGGCTCAGCCCCCGGAAGAGATTGACCTCGAGCGTTTCGAGCTCGAGCAGCGCCAGCAACTCGTCGAGCGCGTCACCCATGCGCTGGATCGTACGTGGCGCCTGTCTCCTTACCCAAAGAACACGCTGGCGACGTCGTAGAGCTTGGGGTCGACGGTCTTGAGCTGGCGCACGCCGTCCTCGATCGGCACGCGCACGATGTCGGGACCGCGTAACGCCACCATGATGCCGAACTCGCCGTCGTTCACGGCGTCGATCGCCTCGATGCCGAAGCGGGTGGCGAGCACCCGGTCGTATGCGGTCGGTGTGCCGCCGCGGAGGACGTGTCCCAAGATCGTGACGCGCGTCTCGAATCCCGTCCGCTGCTCGATCTCGGCCGCGAGGTCGTTGCTGATCCCACCCAGGCGCACGTGGCCGAACTCGTCCACCTCACCCGATTGGATCGCCATCGTGCCTTCGACCGGGACCGCGCCCTCGGCGACGACGACGATCGAGAAGTTGGCGCCACGGTGGTGGCGGTGCTGGATGCGCTCGCACACCTCGCCGATGTCGAACGGCTCCTCCGGCACCAGGATGACGTCACCGCCGCCGGCGATCCCGGAGTACGTGGCGATCCAGCCCGCATGACGGCCCATCACCTCGACGACCATGACGCGATCGTGGCTCTCTGCGGTCGTGTGCAGACGATCGATGGCATCCGTCGCGATCTGCACCGAGGTGTTGAACCCGAACGTGAAGTCGGTCGCCGACAGGTCGTTGTCGATCGTCTTGGGCACACCGACGATGTTGATCCCGTCACCGGCCAGCTTGGCGGCGACGCCCAGCGTGTCCTCTCCGCCGACCGGGATCAACGCGTCGATGCGCTCGCGCTTGATCGTGTCGTGGACGCGCGCCACGCCGTCGTCGGTCTTGTACGGGTTCGTGCGCGAGCTCCCGAGGATGGTGCCGCCGCGATGCAGCAGACCACGGGTGTTGCCCGTCGTCAGGTCGACGGTCTCGCACTCGATGACACCCCGCCAGCCGTGACGAAACCCGACGACGTTGTGCCCGTAGATGCCTTCGCCCTTTCGGACGACGGCCCGGATCACCGCGTTGAGGCCGGGGCAGTCACCGCCGCCGGTCAGTAGGCCGATCCGCATCGCTCCCTCCGCCACCGCGTCTCCCTTCTCGTGGGAGCCCGCCCCATCCTGCCGCGGCCGGCGTCGAACGCCAAAGATGTCGACAGCCGCCGGTAACCTCGCCCCGTCCGAGGGAGAGGGGAATCGGCGTCGTGCGCCGCGAACAGCTGCAGGAGCAGATCATCGCCGCGACGCGGCCGTCGCTGGCCGGCGGCGAGTTCGTCCACTCCTGCAGCGCGGTGTGGGCCACCGAGTGCAGCGGTCGGACGCCACTCATGCTCCGCCGCCGCGCGTTGCACTACGTCGCGATCACGAACCGGCGGCTCATCCTGTTCCGCGCTCCCCGGCGTCGGGCCCGACTCACGCCGTCGAACATGCTCATCGCCAAGCGTCACCCGACCTTCAGGCTCGAGAAGACGCGCCGCTTCTCTCCCCTGCTCCAGCTGCTCATCCGGGACGCCGCCGGCCGCCGGATCGCACTCGAGTTCCGCCCTCGCGACCGCAAGGTGGCGCGCGAGCTCGTGACCATGCTCGGAACACGTCGAGAGCTCCCGCGGTACACCTGATCGAGCGTGACCACGAAGTGAGTGCCACATGAGCGTCTGCCTGGCCATCGACGCCGGCACAACCGGGGTCCGCACGTTCGCGGTCGACGAACGAGGCAACCCGCTCGCGTGGTCCTACCGCGAGTTTCCCCAATACTTCCCGCAGCCGGGATGGGTGGAGCACGACCCCGAAGAGATCTGGGCGGCGACGGTCGAGACGCTCGCCGAGACGAAGGCGAAGCTCGCAGCCGAAGGCGCGGCCGTCACGACCATCGGTATCACCAACCAGCGCGAGACCGCCGTCGTCTGGGACAGGCGCACGGGCCGCCCGCTGCACGGGGCGATCGTCTGGCAGGACCGGCGCACGGCGGCGCGTTGCGATGAGCTCCGCGAGGCGGGTCACGAGCCGCTCGTCCGCGAACGCACCGGTCTCGTCCTCGACCCGTACTTCTCCGCCACCAAGCTCGAATGGCTGCTGACGCGGGGTGGCATCGAAGCGGGCCCCGACCTCGCGTTCGGCACCGTCGACAGCTGGATCCTGTGGCGCCTCACCGGCGGGGTCGGCGGCGGTGTGCACGCGACCGACCCGTCGAATGCCAGTCGCACGCTCCTGTACGACATCGACAGACGCGACTGGTCCGACGAGCTGTGCGCGCTGTTCGGCGTGCCGCGCTCGTGCCTTCCGACCGTGCGTCCGAGTAGCGGACGCTTCGGCATGACGGTCCCCGAGCACGCCGCCGGTTTCGCGGTTCCCGTGAGCGGCATCGCGGGCGATCAACAAGCTGCGCTGTTCGGCCAGGCATGCTTCGAGCCCGGCATGACGAAGAACACGTACGGGACGGGGTCGTTCGTGCTGATGAACCTGGGTGCGTCCCACCCGCCTCCGACCGAAGGGCTCTTGACGAGCGTCGCCTGGGATCTCGGCGGCGAGGTCGCCTACGCGATGGAAGGCGCCATCTTCGTGACCGGCGCCGC
>JALZAA010000154.1 GCA_030948625.1 Actinomycetota bacterium | reverse complement strand
GTGATGAGGGCGGCGCCGGTGGGGGCGGCGGTGGCGTCGGCTTCGGCGGCGGTGGCGCCGGCAGCTCCTTCAGCGGCGGCGGTGGCGGGGGCTACGGCGGTGGCGGGGGTGCGGGTCCTTCTCCCTTTATCGGTGGCGGCGGGGGCGGCTCGTCCTTTGTCGCCGCGGACGCAACCCAAGTGTCCTCGGGAGCGAGCAGCCGCACCGGCGACGGCCAGGTAACGATCAGCTTCGATCCGGCCACCGACACTTGCCCGCCGCCAGCGCCTCCGCCGTCGCCTCCCAGTCCAGTGCAGGCGGTCGTACGTTTCACCGGGTGAGCGTCAGACTCACGCATCGTGGATCGACAAGGAATGCGCCCAACACCCGCGCCTCATTGGCCGCGCGCCCATAACCGCGCACCGAACATCACGAGCCGTGATCACGCGACGCGCACGGATCGGCACTTCTGCGCTCGCGCTGGAACGGCGCGTGCGCGTGTGTGGCCGGGTGCAAATGCAGTGCCTTAGGTCGCTGAGCGATCGGAAACGAGAAGTGACCGCTGACTAGGCCAAACGTTGCGTTTTCGACAACGCAGTGGAGACGATGGGACTCGAACCCACGACCCCCTGCTTGCAAAGCAGGTGCTCTAGCCAACTGAGCTACGTCCCCGCGCGTTCCAGCATGCCACGGCACGTGCGCGGGTCGGTCGCTGAAATCCCGACTACCGGCGGAGGCGTCGACGACGGCGCCCGAGAAGCAGCGCCGCCAGGGCGCTGATCGCCGGCAACGCCAGGCTCGTCACGTCGACGACGGGACGGATCTTGATGCCATCGGGCCCGACGTCCGCGATCGCAACCGTGCGGCTGCGACCCACGCCGCCTCCGCCGCCGCCTCCCCCGCCAGCGTTGTCACCCTCGCCTTCGGCCGCGCCGCCGGAACCGGCGCCGAAACCGCCGGATGCGAACGTCTCGATGAGCGGGATCACCGTGTGATCGCCGACCGTCGTGGGCGGCCCCACCACGCCCTCTCCGCTGGCGGCGCGTTCCATTGCACGTGTCAATTGCTCGATCCCGCGCATGACGCCGGAGATCTGTCCCGCCTCTGCCTTCGCTCTTTGCTCCACAACGCCCTCCTCCACCATCGCTCCGCCCTCAGTCGATCGACGTGCCCACACTGGCAACGACACCCCGAATCCGGTGCCCACGACCTGGCCCCGTGTCGCGACACGCAGCATCGCGAGCACTGAAACCACGAACACCACGATCGTCCCGCCGGGCACCCGGACCCGGCGACGCCGCAGGCGCACTGCCCCGACGAACGGCGGCCTCACGCGACGCGAACTCCCTCGAACACCGCGGCCTTCACGCCGCGCCGGGCCAGCTCGGCGAGGAACGGCACCGGCTCGACCAGCGCAGCCAGTCCGTGCACGCCGCTCGTCGGACCGTCGCGTGCATCCAGGCCCGGAGCGATGCCTGCGAGGCGGGCGGCGGCGACCGCAAGAACGGTGCCGGCCGCGACCGCAGTGCGGTCGATCACCCCGTAGACCATCGACTCGCGCACGCTCCCGCGCCACCCCCACACTTCGACGCGGGCTGCGCCCCAGCCGTCGTCGACGCCCCGCCGACCCGGCCAGGTCACGCGCCGCGGCGGCGGCTCGCCGAGCCGGACGGTTGCGCGTCGCACGCTCGGGAACGCCCGCACCAACAACGCAATGCCGTCGGCGACCGGAGCACACTCCCGCGGGCCAACAGGATCGGGAAACCAGACCAGCTCCCCGGCGCCATGCCTGTCCTCGTGCCACTCGCCTTCGCGCCACTCGACAGCCGGCGCGCGGCGACCACGGCGAGCTGCGGCGATGCACGCGAGGCCGGCAACGCCGGAGCGGGCGACGTGGATCTCGTCCACCGAGTCGAGCGCGTCGGACGCGTGTCGGGCGAGCACGTCGGCCAATCCGGGCGTCAGACCGCAGCCGGGAGCGACGAGTACGCCGGCACGGCGCGCGTCGTCGTCGGTGTCGAGCAACGTGTTGATGACGCTCCCGTCATCGATGCTCGAAGCGAACGGAATGCCGGCGTCCAGCGCACGGCGCGCGAGCACGACGCTCGCTTCGGCAGGCAACGCAGCCGCCACGGCGTCGACACCATCGGGAAGGCGCTCGTCGGCGCCCAGCGGGACTGCGCGCGCCTGGTCGCCGAGCGCCTCGGCAATCTCTTCGACCTGCGACGAGTTGCGCCCTGCAATCAGCAGACGGTCGAGGCCGGGCGTGTCGACGAGCTGCCGCGCCGCTCGAATGCCCACGGCGCCAGTGCCGGCGAGCAGGATGGTGGCCAAGGCGTCAGCGGAACTCGGGGCCGTCGAGCTCGCGCCAGCCGCCGCTCATGGGCGGCACCCCGCCCCTTCCCCGGAGCTTCACGAACCCGCCGACCAGCACTGCGATGACTGCGACGATGAGGCCGCGGCGCAAGGCCTTCATGGCGGCAGTGTAGGACGCGACCTCGGATCGACGTTAGGCAGGTCCGCCGTACGTCAGGTACAGCACGATCAGGAAGATCGGCACCAGCACGTCGGCGGCGAAGACCGCGCCGGCGTTCCCGGGCGCGAAGTTCTTCGCCAGGATCATCTGCTTGACGTGCCCCGCCGCCGCGCCGAGTAGGAAGATCGACGCCACGACGATCGTCGCCAACCAGAAGTCCCGCCCGCGCGTGGGCGACATGACACCGAGGACACCCCATCCGAGATCGGCGACGCCGACCTCCCATTGGAACGGGCTGCCGGGTGGCCACCCGATCGAGCGCGCGACGTCGTCGGCCTTGAGCAGGTGACCGCTGGCGCCGATGATCCCGGCGACGCCGACCAAATAGACGAGCCCGTTCAGCAGCGTCGCCCGATGGAGCCCGGTCGTCCCGTGCTGGACGAGCTGGACGATCTCGGCGATCGCGAATCCAACGACCGGCGTGAGCACCGGCCACGCCGCGAGCGCCTGGAGCGCGACCGGTTGCGGACGCGCCGCTCTCCCTTGGCTTCCCGATCTAGCCATGCGCGGTGCCTACGGGGCGCCTGAGGCTCAGAACCCGGGGCGCGGCGGGCCGGTGGCGTACTTGCGGCCCTTCCATTCGATCTCGCGTCCCGTGCGCGCCAGCATCATCGACCGAGCGAGCGCGCCGGCCCACACCGCGATCATCACCGGATGCAACGCGATGGACCACAGCGGGTCACGCCCGACACGGGAGGTGATCGCACGCGTGCTCAGGATGAGGCTGACCTGGAGCGCCGGGATCGCGATCGCCCCGCCGATGGTCAGCCCGGCACCGAGCCGCAAGAATGGAAGGAGCAACGCGGGCGCCACGATCAGCAGGGCCGCGAGCGCCACGCCCGGGCGGTAGGCGAGCCCGCCGTACGCGTTCTTCGAGAAGCCGTCCCAGATCTCACGGAACCCCGTGTACCAGCGGGTGTGGACCAGCGTCGTGCCGTTGCGGAGCGCGACCCGGTGGCCGGCCGCTTTCACGGCCCGGGCAAGTTGCACGTCGTCGACGATGTGCTCGGGCGCGGCGGCGTGCCCGCCGGCGGCGATGTAGGCCGCGCGGCGAACCATGACGAACGGACCGAGAGCGACGGCCAGGTTCGGATGGGACGGCCGTTCCATCAGCGCGGCCGGGAGCAACGCAAGGAGGGCGTGGTTCACCATCGGCATGAGCACGACCTCGGCCACCGTGCCGGTGTCGGTCTTCAGGAGCATCGACACGAGCCCGAGGTCGTCGTCGTGGAGCTCTCCTGCGGCGCGGGAGAGCGCGTCGGGGCTCAGGAAGGTGTCGGCGTCGACGAAGCACAACACCTCACCGCGGGCTCGCGCCGCGAGCTGATGGCACGCCCAGTTCTTCCCCGTCCACCCGATCGGCCATGGCGCGCCGGCGGCGACGTGCACGCGGGGGTCACGTCCGGCAAGGCCGGCGGTCCCGTCGGTGGAGTCGTCGTCGAGGACGATGATCTCGAGGTTCGGGTAGTCCTGCGCGAGCAACGCGTCGACGCACGCACCGATAGACGCGGCCTCGTCGCGCGCGGGGACGAGGACACTGATGAGCGGCGCATCGGGAGGCCACCGTCGCGGCGGAGGACGACGAACGACCTGGACGTTCCACACGACGAACCCGACCTGCGCGAACAACAGGACCGTCAGTACCTCGCCGAGCAGCAGACTCAATGGGTTCCGCCGGTTGCGCGGTCCCAGCCGGTGTCCTGCTCGATTCGCTTCATGCGCGGCTCGTCCACGGCCCGCTTGACACCTGTGAGCGCAAAGAGGGTGACGACGATGCCCATCGTCCCGGCCTCCTCGCCGAGCAGCGCGGCAGCGGCGAATGCCACGACGATCGCCACGACGACGGTGGGGAGGAACCGGCGCGTCAATGCGAACACCGCGCCTCCGCCGACGCCTCCGAGCACGGCCGCCGGGAGGAGCAGCGCGATGGCGAAGCCTCCGGCGGTGGCGACCCCTTTGCCACCCACGAAGCCGAGCCAGATGGGGAATGCGTGGCCGGCGACGACGGCGATGCCGCCCAGGGTCAGCTGCCACGCGGGACGGTCACGCAACGCGAGCCCGACCACACCGCCCTTGGCGATGTCCATCAGGAACACGGTGACGCCCCACGCCGGTCCCACCACGTGGTAGGCGTTGCGCGCGCCGACGTTGCCCTCGCCGGCAACGCGGATGTCGACGCCGGCGACCCGTCGGCCGACCAAGTACGCGGAAGGGATCGAGCCCACCAGGTAGGCGATGATGGCGATCGTTCCGCCGGCGACGACGGTTTCCATGTGTTTCCCCTGCCAGAGGCTCCGTGTGGGGTGACCCGACGCCTTCGAACCCTAGCCTGAGCCGGAATCCAAGGGATTTGCGATCGCGGAGAGGCAAATGAGTCGACGGCGTCTACAAGCGGTCATCACCGGCATCGGAACCGTTGCGACCGTCGCGGGCGCCGTCGGCGCGTCCGCGGTGGTGCAACCGTCCTCGAAGGCGGACACGTGTCGGCCAACGTCGACAGCGACTTTCGCTTCCATGCCGCGTGGTACGCGGTGCTCGGTGTGCTGATGCTGCGTGCGGCGCGCCACCCCGAGCATGAGACCGAGGTCATTCGCGCCGCCGGCGCCGGTTTCCTCGTGGCTGCGTTCGGCCGAGTGGTGTCGTGGGCTTCCGCCGGGAAGCCTCACTGGTGGTTCAGGTCGCTGATGGCGCTCGAGTTCGCGATACCGGCGGTCATCATCCCGTGGCAGCACCGCGTCGCTCGCGAGACCACACGTCGAACGAGCTGAAGGCGGTTGGTGGGGCTAGGTGGAATCGAACCACCGACCTCATCCTTATCAGGGATGCGCTCTAACCGACTGAGCTATAGCCCCGACGAGACCCGGAGGGTACCAGTCGTGTTCGCCGCGCCGGCTCAGCGTTTGCCGGGGGCGTCTTCCTGAATGACCGTGAGCTCGACTCCGCCGAACAGTTCGGCGAACAGATTGTAGAACGCGCACGCCAGCACGGTCGCGACGACCTGAATCGCGACGAGCACGAGACCGACGAGCACCACACCTCGAAGCATGCCTGTGGACAGGAACTGGAAGTCCTTGGACGACAACAGGTCGCCGATGAACTTCTCGACGCTGCCGATGACGCCGAAGGCGTCGGCGACCAGCCACAAGAACGCGATGGATGTGACGATCACCGCCATCTCGCAGACGTAGAAGCACAGCGAGATCTTCAGCGCCGACCACAGATCGACTTTCTTGACCGTGTGCCGCACGCGGCGCGGTGCGCGCGGGCCGGGAGCCGGCGCGGCGCGCGCGGCCCTGCCGAGCCGCGAACGAGACGTCGGCGCTTCGGGCGCGGCCTCTTGGTGTGCCGGATTACCGTCGGCAGAGGGCGCGCGCGGCGGAGTAGCCGGCTCCGCGCGACCGCGGGTGCGCGTCGCGCGCCGCGGCTCCATGTCTTCGGGATGGGCGCTCATGACCTAGGGAGGTCCTCTCCGTCGTCAGCTTCGAGCACGGGAGCCACCGCGACGACGCTCTCCCCCTCGCCGAGGCGGGCAACGCGTACGCCGGTGGCGTCACGCCCCTGAGCCGAGATCTCCCTGGCTCCCAGGCGGATGATATTGCCCGCGGACGAGAAGACCAAGATCTCGTCAGTGTCGTTGACGCAGAAGGCGCCCACGACCCCGCCCCGGGCTGCGGTGATCCTCATGCCGCGGACGCCCTGGCCGCCGCGGTTCTGGCGTTTGAACAGGTCGAGCTTCGTGCGCTTGCCGTGGCCGCTCGAGCTCACGAACAGCATCACCGCGCCCCGCCCCGCCACGTCGCATCCCACGACCGCGTCGTCGCCGCTCTTGAGCTTCATGCCGTGCACGCCCGCCGCGTCGCGGCCCATCGCGCGTACGGCGCTCTCGGCGAAGCGGATCGTCATGCCCTGGCGCGAGACCATGACGATGTCGTTGCGGCCGGTGGTCTGGATCACCTTCACCAACTCGTCGTTGCCCTGCAGGTTGATCGCCTTCAGTCCGCTGCGGATCGACGAGTCGAACTCGGACATGCGCGTCTTCTTCACGATCCCGTTCTTCGTCGCGAAGAAGAGGTAAGCACCGTCCTCGTAGGTACGGGTGTCGATGATCGCCTGGATCTGCTCGCCCTGATTCAGCGAGATGAGGTTCACGAGCGCCGTGCCACGCGCAGTGCGCTCTTTCATGGGGATCTCGTGCGCGCGCACGCGGTACACCCGGCCGCGGTTGGAGAAGAACAACAGGTACGAGTGCGCCGTCGTGGTCAGCAAGTGGGCGACGTAGTCGTCGTCGCGCAGGTTCCCTCCCCTGACGCCGCGACCGCCCCGCCCCTGCCGACGAAACGCGTCGGCGGCGACTGTCTTGATGTAGCCCTTCTTCGACAGGACGACGATGACCTCTTCGTCTTCGATCAGGTCGAGGGCGTCCAGATCTCCGGTGTCGACCGTGATGCGCGTCCTTCGCTCGTTGCCGTACTTGTCGCGTAGCGCGCCCAACTCGTTCTTGATGACCGTCTGGAGCTTCTTCTTGCTTCTGAGGATCGACTCCAGCTCCTTGATCCGCTGTGCGAGCTCGTCGAGCTCGTCGCGGAGCTTCTGACCCTCGAGCTGCGTCAGCCGCCGGAGCTGCATGTCGAGGATGAAGTTGGCCTGGATCTCGCTGAACTCGAACGGCTTGGCCATCAGCCCCGTCCGCGCGGCGTCGACGTCGGCGGCGCCGCGGATGAGCTGGATGATCGCGTCGATCATGTCGAGAGCGCGCACAAGCCCTTCGACGATGTGGGCGCGCTCGCGCGCCCGGTCGACGCGGTATTGCGTGCGCCGCGTCACCACCTCCACCTGGTGATCGATGTAGACCCGCACCGCGTCGGCGAGGTTCAGGAGCCTCGGCACGCCGTCGACGAGCGCCAGCGTGTGCACCGGGAAGCTCGTCTGCATCGACGTGTGCTTGTACAGCTGGTTCAGCACCACCTGAGCATTGGCATCGCGCCGTAGCTCGATGACGAGGCGTGTCGTGTCACCCGCAGACTCGTTGCGGACATCCCTGACGCCGTCGAGCTTGCGGTCGTTCACGAGCTCGGCGATCTTCTGGCCGATCACCTCGACCGAGGTCTGGTACGGAACCTCGGTGACGACGATGCGACTCTCGCCGCGACGCCCTTCTTCGATGTCGGTGACCGCGCGCATCTTGATGGAGCCGCGTCCGGTTCGGTACGCGTCCTTGATGCCTTCGCGGCCGAGAATGAGCGCGCCGGTCGGGAAGTCGGGTCCCTTCACGAACTTCATCAAGTCGCTCGGCTTCGCATCCGGGTTTTCGAGCATGTGAATGCAGGCGTCGATGACCTCGTCAAGGTTGTGCGGAGGAATGTTCGTGGCCATGCCGACGGCGATGCCACCCCCGCCGTTGACGAGCAGGTTCGGGAATCGCGCCGGCAGCACGACCGGCTCCTGGTTCTGGCCGTCGTAGGTGTCGGCGAAGTCGACGGTGTTCTCCTCGATCTCGCCGATGAGCTCCATGGCGAGCGGCGAGAGGCGCGCTTCGGTGTAGCGCTGCGCGGCCGGACTGTCGTTGGGATCGGGCGAGCCGAAGTTGCCGTGCCCGTCGATGAGCGGGTACCGCAACGAGAACTCCTGAGCCATCCGCGCCAGTGCGTCGTAGATGGCCTCGCCCGCGTGCGGGTGGTACATCCCCATGACGCGTCCCACGGCCTGCGCCGACTTCTGGTGCTTTCGGTCGGGGCGCAGGCCCTGCTCGTACATCCCGTAGATGATGCGGCGCTGCACGGGCTTCAGGCCGTCGCGCGCGTCGGGAAGCGCCCGCGATGTGATGACGGACATCGCGTAATCCAGGAACGAACGTTCCATCTCTTCCTGGATCTCGACGGGTTCGATGTTCCCCGCGAGCGTCTGCTGGCCGTCGTCAGGCATGGCTACCTCTAGATGTCAAGGAACCGCACGTCCTTGGCGTTCGTCTGGATGAAGTGGCGACGCGTTTCGACGTCGTCGCCCATGAGCCGGGAGAAGATTTCGTCGGCGATGGCGGCCTCTTCGACCTCGACCCGCAGAAGGTTTCGCGTTGCGGGGTCCATCGTCGTGACCTTGAGCTCCTCCCAGTCCATCTCGCCGAGGCCCTTGAAGCGCACGACCTCGTACTTGCGGCCTTCGTGGGCGGCCTCGAAGTCGCGCAGCACCGCGTCATCCTTGAGGTAGTAGCGCTCCTTGCCGATGTCGACGCGATACAGCGGCGGCTGCGCGATGTGGATGTACCCCTTCGTCAGCATCTCCGGGAGCTGGCGGAAGAACAGCGTGAGCAGGAGCGTGCGGATGTGCGCGCCGTCGACGTCGGCGTCGGCCAGGATGATGACCCGGTGGTACCGGACCTTGGCGTCATCGAAGTCCTCGCCGGTCCCACTCCCGATCGCGGTGACGAGTGACTGCACTTCTTCGTTCTTGAGCAGACGGTCGATCCGAGCCCTCTCCACGTTGAGGATCTTGCCCCTGATCGGAAGGATCGCCTGGAAGCTCGAGTCGCGCGCCCGCTTGGCGCTCCCGCCGGCGCTGTCGCCCTCGACGATGAACAGCTCCGACTGCTCCGGGTCCTTCGACGAGCAGTCGGCGAGCTTGCCCGGCATCGCAGCGGATTCGAGCAACGACTTGCGGCGCGTGAGATCGCGTGCCTGCCGCGCCGCGACGCGGGCGCGCGCCGCTTGCGTTGCCTTGTTGAGAACCTGGCGTGCCTCCGACGGGTGCTCCTCGAGCCAGTCGCCCAGCTTCTCGTTCGCCGCCTTCTCGACGGCAGAGCGCATCTCGGTGTTGCCGAGCTTCGCCTTGGTCTGACCTTCGAACTGTGGGTTGCGCAGCCGCACCGACAGGATCGCTGTGAGCCCCTCACGGATGTCCTCGCCGAGGAGCGAGACGTCCTTGTCCTTGACGAACCCCTTCGCGCGCGCGTACCGGTTGACCGCGTTCGTGAGGGCCTTCTTGAAACCCTCTTCGTGCATACCGCCTTCGGTCGTGGCGATGTTGTTCGCGAACGAGTGGATGCCCTCGTAGAACCCGGTGTTCCACTGCATCGCGATCTCGACCTCGCCGGCGTTCGACTTGTCTTCGAGCGAGATGACGCGCTTGAACAGCGGATCCTTCGACGCGTTCAGGTGCTTGACGAAGTCGACGAGCCCGCCCGTGTACTTGTACGTCTGCTCTTGCTTCGGGTCGCTGCGCTCGTCGGTGAAACGGATCTCGAGACCCTTGTTGAGGAACGCCATCTCGCGCAGCCGCTCGAGCAGCGTCTGTGCGCGGAACTCCGTCTCCTCGAAGATGGTCGCGTCGGGCCAGAACGTGATCGTCGTGCCGTGCTGCTTCGACGCCTTGACCCGCCGGATCTTGCCCTGCGGCTTCCCGCCCTTGGCGAACTCCTGGACCCAGAGACCGCCGTCGCGGTGAATCTCCATCACCAGGCGGCTCGACAGCGCGTTCACGACGGAGACGCCGACGCCGTGAAGGCCGCCGGAGATCTTGTAGCCGTCGCCGCCGAACTTCCCGCCCGCGTGGAGCGTGGTCATGATGACCTCGGCCGCCGACTTGTTCTTGTACTCACGGTGGTTGTCGACGGGGATACCGCGCCCGTTGTCGGCGACGCGGCAGCTGCCGTCGGCCAGCAGGGTCACATCGATCCGGGTCGCCTCGCCGGCCATGGCCTCGTCGACGGAGTTGTCGACGACCTCGTACACGAGGTGATGCAGGCCCGACGGGCCGGTGGATCCGATGTACATACCGGGGCGCTCGCGGACGGGCTCGAGGCCCTTGAGCACCGTGATGTCCTTCGCGGTATACGCCACGCGAGGCGCCTTTCTGTTCGCGGTCGGAGCAGTCCGAATGAGGGGGGGAAATCTTGCAAAAGGCCTGGTCAGGACCCCTAAATCGCTGTCCCCAGTCTACCAGACGAAGGCGTCGAAAACGCGCTGCCCGAGCGCGTTTTGACGGCCTTTTACGGGTCGACGGAGATCCGTACGGACCGAACCACATCAGCCCCCACGAGGCCCGCGGCACGGTCGATCACTTCGCCCTCGAGGTAGCGGAGTTGCGTAGCCCGCGGCGCTGAGTCGACGCCGAGGCGGAGCACACCGTCACGGAGGGAACGCAAGCGACAGTGGCGCGACAGATCGCCGCCGACCAGCTGTCCCCAATTGGCGACGAGGGTCTGGAATGCGTCGGGCTCGGGCAGCCCGAGATCGGCCGTGACTTCGGCGAGCGCGTCGCGCAGCCGCTTCGGATCGTCGGGCTCTCGTGTCACCCGCCCTCCTCGATCCGCCCGTCCTTCACGCGCAGCCGGCGCTCGGGATGCACCGCGCTCGGCACTTCCGACGCGGTCGTGATCAGCGTCTGTCCGGGTGGGAGCTGGGCGACCAGCGCTTCGCCCCGATCCGGATCGAGCTCGCTGAACACGTCGTCGAGGAGGAGCACGGGCTCGGTGCCGATGATCTCGGCGCACACGTGGTGACCGGCGAGCCGGAGACCGAGCGCAAGAGTGCGTTGCTCGCCCTGAGACGCGTGCGTCCGCGCGTCGAGGCCATTGAGCCGGAGTCGCCACTCGTCGCGATGTGGTCCGACCAATGTCACGCCCCGTTCGAGCTCGGCCGTTCGGCGTGCGGCGAGCGCGCCTCTCAAGAGGTTCTCGACGTCGTCGGCCGCCGGCGGCACGCTCCCCTCGGCCCACTCCGCCTCGTACACGGCGTCGATCGTGTCGTCGTCCCCGGCAAGCCGCGCGTACGCATCCAGTACCGATGGCAGCAGCCGACCCGCGAGGCGCAGCCGTCCACGCACCAGCTCGCTCCCTGATCGCACGAGCTGTTGGTCGAACACGACGAGCGTCGACTCGACGTCGGGGCCGCGCGCGCCCTGCCGCAACAGCGCGTTGCGTTGTTTCAGCACGCGCTCGTAGTCGTTGCGCACCGCGTCGTACCGCGGCGCGACCGCAACGAGCAGATCGTCCAGGTAGGAGCGGCGCTCGGCCGGTCCACCTTTGACGAGCTGCAGGTCGTCCGGAGCGAACACCGTCACACGCAGAAGCCCGAGGAGGTCGCGCGTCCGCGCGAGGGCGTGACGGTTGAGTTGCACGCGGTTGCGTCCTGTCGCGCGAATCTCAGCCTCCAGCAACTGCTCGCGCTCTGGCTCTTCCACGGTGACGCGCAGGTACGCGACGTCGGTGACCGAACGCACCAGCGCGGCATCGGGCACCCCCCGGAACGAGCGGGCCGTCGCCGCCCAACCCAACGCCTCGAGGAGGCTCGTCTTCCCCTGCCCGTTGGCACCGGAAACGACGGTCACGCCCGGCGGGAGGATCAGGTCGACCGACGAATAGCAGCGGAAGTCCGTGAGCGCGAGGTGCGTCACGACGCTCACGTGTGGCGCCTTCCCGCGGTTAGGAGATCCGGACCGGCATGAGCAGGTAGAGGAAGTCGGCGCTGTCAGTGCCCTTCAGCACGGCGGGCTTCAGCGGATCGATGGACTCGATCACCACCTCCGAACCCGCCGCGGCGTCGATGCCTTCGAGCAGGAACTGCGAATTGAACGCCACGGTGACGTCGCTGCCTTCGAACTTGGCTTCGACGGCCTCGTGCGCCTCGCCGACGTCTTGGGCCACCGCCGACAGCTCGAGACCTTCGGTCGTCATCGCGAGACGGATTGGCGCGGTGTCGCGTCCCTGACCCACAAGACGCACGCGGTTGATCGCCGCACTCAGCTGATCACGCGCCACCGTCAAACGGTTGGGATACGCGCTCGGGATGAGCTGCTGGTAGTTCGGGAAGTCGCCTTCGATCAGCCGCGTCGTGACCGACGTGCGACCAACGCGGAACACAACCTCGCGCTCCGACAGCACCACCTCGATCTCCTCCTCCCCGAGCAGGCGCTGGACCTCGTTGAGGCCCTTCCCGGCCACGAGAACCTTCTGGCCTTCGGGCAGCATGCTCACGCCCTGGAGGTCGCGTACCGCGAGCCGATACGAGTCGGTGGCGACGAGCCGCAAGCCTTCGGCCGATGCTGCAAGGAGCACGCCCGTGAGGATCGGCCGCGCGTCGTCCCTCGACGCTGCGGGCACGACCTGACGGAGCGCTTCCGTCAACGCGCCGGCGGCAACCTTGACGCCCGCTCCTTCGGGCTCCGTCAACCGCGGAAAGTCGGCCGCGGACAACGTGCGCAACGACGTTCGGAATCGTCCCGCCTCGACGCGCGCCTCGTCGTCGGTGAACTCCACCGTGACGGTGCCGGGATCGAGCTTGTGCACGATCTCGGAGAACAGTCGCGCCGGAACGACCGCGCTGCCCTCACCCTCGGTGTCGGCCGGCGCTTCCACGCGGATGGTGAGCTCGAGGTCGGAGCCCACCAGCTCCACACCGTTGTCACTCGGCGAAACACGAAGCCCCGACAACACGGGCAACGCACCGGTACGGGACGCGACCGCCCGCTGCGCGACCGCGATGGCGTCGGCGAGGGTGTCCCGTTCGCAGCGGAACTTCACCGGGAACCTCCTTCTCTCCACATGCAAGAGATCATTGAATAGACGTTGTAGTAGGCCTTGTGGATTGGGGACAGCCGGTTGTTGGGGCTGGTGGCCGGGGGTGTCGGACCCCACCAGTTTTCCACCGTCTTCCCTCGATCGAAGGTTGAGGGTGTGAGTTGCGTCCTAGGGTTGTCCCCCCGGACGCCACGGATATCCCCAGCTGTCCACAGGGTTATCCACCGGTCCCAAGCTTGATTCGGCCGATGAGGTCGTTGACCTGGTCGAACGTGGCGTGACGCTCGTTCATCTGCTGCTTGATTTTCTCGACGGCGTACATGACCGTCGTGTGGTCTCGGCCGCCGAACTCCTCGGCGATCCGGGGATAGCTGTACTGGGTGAGCTCCCGGAAGACGTACATGCCGATCTGGCGGGCGGTCACGAGCGGCCGGCGGCGGCTCTTGCCGCACAGGTCCTCGACCGTCCAGCCGAACATCTTGGCGGTCTCGTCGAGGATGAGCTGAGGGGTGATCTCGCGCGGCGCAGCAGGCGAGATGAGATCGGCGAGGACCTGGTGGGCGATCTCCTCGTTGACGGCCTCGTGGTGGAGGCTCGAGTAGGCCGAGATGCGCAGGAGGGCGCCCTCGAGCTCGCGGACGTTGTCGTGGATGTTGGTGGCGATGAAGGCGAGAACGTCGTCGGGAATGACGTGGAGGCGCTCGGCCTCGGCCTTCTTGCGCAGGATGGCCAGGCGGGTCTCGAACTCCGGGACCTGCACGTCTGTGATGAGGCCCCACTCGAAGCGGCTCCGGAGACGGTCTTCGAGGGGAGCGATGGACTTTGGGGGCGCGTCCGACGAGATGACGATCTGCCCGTCCTCGTTGTGGAGCTGGTTGAACGTGTGGAAGAACTCCTCCTGGAGCTCCTGGGTCCGGGCGAGGAACTGGATGTCGTCGATGAGGAGCACGTCGAGGTCTCGGTAGCGGCTCTTGAACGCCGGCATCGTCTTGGCGCGGATGGCGTCGATGAACTCGTTCATGAACGTCTCGGTGTTCACATACCGGACACGCTTGTTGCGGAAGACGGCCTTGACGTGGTGGCCGATGGCGTGGAGGAGGTGGGTCTTGCCGAGCCCGACACCCCCGTAGATGAACAAGGGGTTGTAGGACCGGGCGGGCGCCTCGGCGACCGACAGGGCGGCGGCGTGGGCGAACCGGTTGGAGGCACCGATCACGAACTGGTCGAAGGTGTACCGCGGGTAGAGCCCGCCGGAAGCGGTCCGGGTGGTCTTGTCGTCCGGGGCACCGAGGTCGGTGGTGGGCGGCCCTGGGTCGCCGGTGAATGCCGGGGCCGCCGCCGGAATGGCGACCTCGTTCGGGCGGGTCTCGGTCTCGACGGTGAGCTCGACCCGGAGCTGCTGGCCGGTGACGTCCCGCAGGGTGTCGTTGAGCATGCCGCTGTAACTCGACCGGATTCGGTCGGCGGCGAGGGTGCTGGGCACGGCCAGGGTGAGGACCCCGTCGTCGAGACCGACGGCCCGGACGCCCTGGAACCAGAGCCCCCACGTGTTAGCGGCTAGCTGAGATCGGAGGGCGGTGGCACCGTGCTCCCAGACGTCGGAAGCCGTGACACCCCGGTCTTGTTCGTCCACAGGGCGTTCCACAGGTGTGGAGAAATCGGCGTGAGCAGTACGAGTTCGGGCTGGAGAGACAGCCGTCAGCCGGCGGGCAAATTCGGCCTGGGCAATCTGGGGAAGTTCGCCTCCGAGGCCGTGGCGTCGGCGATGAAGCGCGAAACGTAGCACCCGCCCTTGGGCGGTAACAAGGGTGCAGCGACGCGCGCGGCCGGCCGCCCCGCGTTCGCGCCCGCGTTGCGGTTCGTTCACAGCGGGCCGTACACTCACAAGTCACGCCCGACTGCCGTGGCCCCTGACCCCGGGTCCCGCGGGCGTTTCCTTCGCGAGGAGGCCATGCGTGAAGCGCACGTTCCAACCAAACGTCCGGAGGCGCAAGAAGCGCCACGGTTTCCGGTCGCGTATGCACACCCGAGGCGGTCGGGCGGTCCTGAAGACCCGTCGCCGGCGGGGCCGTACGCGTCTCTCGGCCTGATCCGGCGCGTCCGCGGCCGTGCGACGTTCGCCGCTCTCGCTCGAGCGGAGCGACACACAAAGGGCGCCATCACGATTCGATGCCTGCGCGAGCCCGGCGCGACAGCGCCTCGGGTCGCCTATGGAGTGGGCCGAGCGGTCGGGGGCGCCGTCGCCCGCAACCGGATCCGACGCAGGCTTCGAGCCGGCGTTGCCGCCAACGAGGCCAGGCTCCTGCCAGGGGCTGCGTACCTCATCTCGGCCGGGCCCGTGGCTCTGACCATGCCGTTCAGCGCGCTCGTCGACACGCTCGCAGCGCTGTTCGAGGCGTCGCGGGGCGAAGGTTTCGGTCGGCCATGACCGTGGTTGTCGACAGGCAGGTCGCAACGTCACCGGCGCGGCAGCGGCCGTCGTGGCTGGCTCAACTCCTCATGTTGCCGATCCGGGCGTGGCGGCTCCTGAGTGTCCATCTAACACCCCGGTGTCGGTTCCATCCGTCGTGCTCTGCGTACGCGCTCGAGGCGTTGGCGGAGCACGGTGCCGTGCGAGGGTCGTGGCTCGCGATCCGCCGCGTCGGTCGCTGTCACCCGTGGGGTGGCGGCGGGCTCGACCCCGTCCCTCCGAACACACGTTCGATCGAGAGAGCAGGCTGACCGATGTTTGATCCTCTCTACGACGCTTTCGGCGCCGCCCTGGCGTTCTTCTACGCGCTGGTCCCGAACCTGGGCGTAGCGATCATCCTGCTCACGATCACGGTGATGCTCGTCCTGTTCCCGCTGACCGCGAAGTCGGCGCGGTCGATGCTGTCGATGCAGCGGCTGCAGCCGGAGATCAAGAAGCTGCAGGCGAAGTACAAGGGCGACCGCCAGAAGCTCAACGAAGAGATGATGAAGCTCTACCAGGAGCACAAGGTCAACCCGCTCGGCGGGTGCCTGCCCCTCTTGGTGCAGCTCCCGGTGTTCTTCGCGCTCTTCCACGTGCTGCGCTCGACCGCGGGCACGGTCCCCAAGGGCTCGCAGCTCTACAAGGACATTCTCGCCGCCAAGCCGAACGGCCTGAAGTTCCTCAGCATGGACCTGTCGCTGAAGGCGACCGACACACATAGCAGCCTGACGGCCGCGCTGCCGTACTTCATCCTCGTCGGGCTGGTGGTGTTGACGGGCTACATCCAGTCGCGGCAAACCCAGCGGAACACTCCCCCTGGTGCCGACAACCGGATGCTGATGATCGGCAAGGTGCTCCCGATCGTGTTCGGTGTCTTCTCGCTGAACTTCCCGTCCGGGCTGGTGCTCTACTTCTTCGTCTCGAACCTGTGGCGGGTGGGCCAGCAAGAGCTCATCATGCGCAAGATCGCGCCGCGGGATCACCTGAAGAAGCCGGCGAATGGTGCCGTCGACGTCAAGAGCTCGCCGGCGAAGGAGCCACCGCCAGAACCGGAAGAGGAACCCGACGAGAAGCCCGCGCCGCGCAAGCAAACGGCCGGGCGGACGCCGGCGAAGCGCGCGCAGGGCGGAGACGAGCGTCCGGGCGTGCGAGGGATGTTGCGGGGGCTGTTCCAGCCTCCCCCGCCGAAGGACGAGACCAACGGGCCGAGGCAGGCGAAGGCGGAGACGCCCGCGCCGAAGCCCGCCGCGTCGAAGCAGGCGGCCGGCTCGCGAAGCGCGGCGAACCGCGGCGGCCAGACCCGCAAACGACGGCGGCGGAGCAGCAACAAGAAGCGGAAGCGGTAGATGGAATGGGTCGAGACAACCGGCCGGACGATCGAAGAGGCGCTTGACGCAGCCCTCGACGAGTTGGGGGTCGACGAGACCGACGTCGAGTACGAGGTCCTGGCCCGCCCGCGGGGCGGCATTCTCAGGCGCTTCGGCGGCGAGGCTCGCATCCGCGCTCGGGTCAAGCCGATCTCGCGGGAGAAGCCGGGCGAGGCGCGTCGCCGAGCCCGGCAGCAGCGCGGAGGGAAACGCCGCGGGAGCGAGCGCAGCGGGCGCGCCGACGCGGGGGAGAAGCGCCAGCCGGCGCGGGCGAAGGCGGGCGGCCGCGGGTCGGGCGATGGATCGCCCGATGGCGGCTCGGCGGGCGCGGGGCCGCGGCACCAGCGCCGGGGCCGGAAGCGCAGCGGTCGAAGCGGAAGGAACGTGGGGAAGGATGGGGAGCAGGGAGTGACTGTGGAAGAGCACACGGACATGCCGGTCGACGAGCAGGTGGAGGCGGCTGTCGACTTCACGCGCGGACTGGTTGATGCGTTCGGGGCCAAGGCCGCGGTCGCGAGCCACTTCGAGGACGAGGACACGGTTCTCGTCGACGTGACCGGCGACAACCTGGGGCTGCTGGTCGGGCAGCGGGGCGCGACCCTCGCCGCCATCGAGGAGCTCGTGCGGACGGTCGTGCAGCGTCAGACCGGCGGGCACGGCGTGCGGGTGCACGTCGACGTGGCCGGGTACCGGGCCAAGCGCCGTGAGGCGCTGTCTGAGTTCGCCCGTCAACTCGCCGAGCGCGTGCGCGACGAATCGGCCGAGCAGGTGCTGGAGCCCATGGCTGCGCCCGACCGGAAGGTCGTGCACGACGTGGTCGCGGAGATCGACGGCGTCACCACGATCTCGGAGGGCGAGGAGCCCCGCCGCCGGGTCGTGATCCGGCCCGGCTGATCGAGGGCGGCAATGATCGCCGCCGACACCCGCCGCCGTCTGCTCGAGCATCTGGAGCGCGCTCGCGCTCGAGGCTTCGTCGGTCCGGGGCCGGTCGATCCCCATCTGGAGCACGCCGAGGCGCTGGCGGCCGCCGTCGGCGGTGACTTCGCCGGGCGATTTCTCGATCTTGGGGCCGGCGCCGGTGTCCCCGGCTTGGCCCTGCTCTTCGCGTGGCCGCAGGCCAGCGGCACCCTGCTCGATTCCCACCAGCGACGGTGCGCGTTTCTCGAGGAGGCGCTCGGCGAGCTGGGCCTGGCCGACCGTGGCGATGTGGCGTGCGGCCGCGCAGAGGAGCTGGCCCGGAGGGAGGACCGTCGGGGCGCCTACGACCTCGTGGTGGCGAGAGCCTTTGGGCCGCCGGCAGCGACAGCAGAATGCGCGGTGGGGTTCCTCCGGCCCGGCGGCCAGCTGGTCGTGAGCGAGCCGCCAGGCGAGTGGAAAACGGACGAGCGGTGGCCGGCACAC
>JALZAA010000153.1 GCA_030948625.1 Actinomycetota bacterium | reverse complement strand
GAGCAGGGACGCCCTGGGCGAGCTGCGATCGGTCCTCGAGGTGCTGCGCCGATCCGGGGAGGACGAACCGCGCACCCCGCAACCGGGCCTCGGCGAGCTCGACGACCTCGTGTCCAAGGCCGGCGCGGCCGGGCTCGCGGTGACGGTGGAGACGGGCGGCAGGCCGCGCGAGCTGCCCGCCGAGGTCGACCTGGCCGCGTTTCGGATCGTGCAGGAGGCGGTCACCAACGTCGCCCGTCACGCCGGGCAGACCGGTGCGACCGTGCGGGTCGCGTACGGCGACCACGACCTCACGGTGCAGGTCGACGACAACGGGCGCGGTGCTCTCCCCGAGACGATGTCCGGCTGCGGTAGCGGCATCGCCGGCATGCGCGAGCGCACGGCGGCCCTGGGCGGCCGGCTCGAGGTCGGCCCGCGACCAGGTGGCGGGTTCCGGGTGCGGGCCGAGCTCCCACTGGACGGTGCCCGGTGATCTCCGTCCTCCTCGCCGACGACCAGGCGCTGGTGCGCGCCGGATTCCGTGCCCTCCTCGACGCGCAGGACGACATCGAGGTCGTGGGCGAGGCCGACAACGGGGAAGAGGCCGTGCAGCTCACGAAGGCCGTCGTCCCCGACGTTGTGCTCATGGACATTCGCATGCCCGGTGTCGACGGCCTCGCCGCGACCCGCACGATAGCTGCCGACGAACGGCTGTCGGCGGTGCGGATCGTCATCCTCACGACGTTCGAGCTCGACGAATACGTCTTCGAGGCGCTCCGCGCCGGTGCGAGCGGATTCCTCGTCAAAGACACCGAGCCGGTGGAGCTCATCCGGGCGGTACGGGCCGTCGCGGGCGGCGAGGCGCTGCTGTCGCCGAGCGTGACGAGGCGGCTCATCGCCGAGTTCGCGTCGCGCGCCAAGGAGCCAACCCGCTCCCCCGAGCTCGATCACCTCACCGAGCGGGAGCGCGAGGTGATGGCGCTCGTTGCGGAGGGTCTGTCGAACGAGGAGATCGCGGCGCGGATCTTCGTGAGCCCGGCCACGGCGAAGACGCACGTGAGCCGGGCCATGATCAAGCTCAACGCCCGCGATCGTGCGCAGCTTGTCGTGTTCGCGTACGAGTCGGGCCTCGTCCGCCCCGGGTGGGCCGGCTGATCCACCTACCGCCGCCGCGGTAGGGCCGAGCCGTCCGCTGCGCCGGACGGCGTAGCCGTAAAACCGCCGCCCAGGCGACGACCCCGCGGCCTCCTGCGACGACGATCGACGGGATGCCATCCAAGGAGGTCACCGCATGACAACCACCATTGACGCACCGCCGCGCACCGCCGCCGGCGCCGTCGGCGCCACGAAGGTCTATGGCCAGGGCGAAGCTGCGATCCGCGCCCTCGACGACATCGACGTGTCGTTCGACGCCGCACGCTTCACCGCAATCATGGGGCCGTCCGGGTCCGGCAAGTCCACGCTGTTGCACTGCCTGGCCGGGCTCGACGAGCTCACGTCGGGCCAGGTGTTCCTCGGTGACGTCGACCTCGGGTCACTCTCGGAGAAGCATCTGACCGTGGTGCGGCGGGATCGGATCGGGTTCGTCTTCCAGTCCTACAACCTGATCCCGACACTCAACGCGCTGGAGAACATCACGCTGCCGATGGCGCTCGCGGGGCGCAAGCCCGACGGGGCGTGGCTCGACAGCGTGATCGACACGGTGCACCTCCGCGACCGGCTCACGCACCGACCCAGCGAGCTCTCCGGCGGGCAGCAGCAACGCGTCGCCGTCGCGCGGGCGCTGACGAGCCGCCCGGAGGTCGTGTTCGCCGACGAGCCCACCGGCAACCTCGACTCGAAATCAGGCAGCGAGATCCTCGGGTTCATGGCGCAGGCGGTCCGTGACCTGACGCAGACGATCGTCATGGTCACCCACGACCCCGTCGCCGCCGCCTACGCGGACCGCGTCGTGTTCCTCGGCGACGGGAAGATCGTCGGCGAGCTCGCCGGGCCGACGGCCGAGACGGTGATCGACCGCATGAAGCAGTTGGGAGGCTGAGCCATGGGCACCGTCATCTTCAAGGGGCTCGTGGCCCACAAGCGCCGGCTCGTCGGCACATTCCTCGCCGTGTTCCTCGGCGTGGCGTTCCTTTCCGGGACGCTCGTGCTCGGCGACACGATGCGCGGGAACTTCGACAACCTGTTCACCGAGGCCAACGCGGGTACTGATGTCGTCGTCCGCCACGCCTCCAAGCTGAGTACCGATCCCGGGGAGCCCGACACCCAGCGCGGGCTTCTCGACGCGTCGCTCGTCAACAC
>JALZAA010000128.1 GCA_030948625.1 Actinomycetota bacterium | reverse complement strand
GGCGTGGGGGTTCAAGTCCCCCCTCCGACACGTCCGGCTGCACACGGTGCAGCCTCCACGCTCACAAGGTTCTCGGCTGGCCGGTAGGTGAGCCGGATCCCGAGGTCGGCGTACACCTCGGCCTTGAGCTTCGGGTCGGCGTCCGCGAGCACCTCGGTCACGTCGCCGACGCTCTCGATCAGCGTGCGCACGTCGTCGGCGCCCATCGGTGCGCCCCGGGTCTCGGAGAGGATGCGCTCGGCGCGGACTCGGTCGCTCTGTACCTCCGCGATCCAGGTCGCCACCATGGTCGCGTCAGCCACCTTCGAGGGCGGCACGGTAGCGGGCGAGCCGGTCGTCGCAGTCGGTGAGCTTTCGCCGTGCGGCCTCGAGCCGGGCCCCGTCGCCATCGTCGACCGACCCGGACGCGGCGGCGAGCTCCGCGCAGGTCCGATCGAGTTGAGCGCGCCAAGCGGGTGACAGGTTCGCTACACGCATCACCCGCGTTAGCTGCTAGCTAGTGGGTCTTGGTTAGATGGTGACCTTCGTCGCGCATTGCCAGTACACGTTCGCAGAGCCGAAGGGTCCAGGACTCCCGCCAGTCACATGCGGGAACTGGCACGACACCGGATCGCTCGAAGGACCTGCTACCTCCCAGGGCATCGTGGCTTCGGCGGGCGTGAAGTTCTCGTAGACGAACGGACCGCCGCCCGCAAATTTCGTGACACACGTCTCCGGGCGAGGCATCACCGGACCGGACGAAATCACAGCACCGGTCTCGGGGTCCTGCCTCACGCCGTACGTCCAGTTGTAATACTGCCACTCGCCTGCCGGGAGCGTCCCGGTCCACACAGCAGGGTTGCCATCCCGGTCCACACAGTCCGTATGAAAGGACTGCGTCGCGCCAGTCTCGTTGTAGACGTACGTGTACCACTGATGCACCCTCACGGGGCCAGACTCTGGCGCTGGCGACTTGATCGGTGCGCACGCTGCCACTGCGGACAGGCCCATCACGGCCACGATGAGGATGATGAACTTGCGCATTGCTCTCTCGCTTCCTACTGGGCGTTGCCCTCCTGCCTGCAATTAGCAAGCGGGCTGGGCGACGAACCCGACGCTGGCGAAGCCGAGCCTCACGCCGGCAAGGGTCCCGGCTACGCGCTCCGCCGCAAGCCACCGCCTCCTCACAACGCCACCCCGAGCACCAAAACTCACTCTGTCAGAAGACAAACGGACCGTCGAGGCGTCACACGTCCCGTTCGAGTCGGAGCGCGCACTTCTCCACCGGTGGCGCCGATGGTTTGCAGAATCTGACTAGTTCAAACGCGACAGGCTAAAGCGGCTTCCTTGTGCCCCTACATCAAGCGGCACGAAGGTGGTAAATCAGACTGTCGCTTGGTCAGCTGTTGGGCGCCCACCGCAGGACGGTCGCCCGCTGGGCAGACGACGGGATGTCGTCGCTCCGCACGATCGGCGGGCATCGGCGCTACCGGTGGGCGGACGTCACCGCCTGGCTCAGCCGGCCGGGCGTCTAGGAGTCCAGCCGTCGGCGCAAGTCCCGGATCTCACGCAGCGGGCTCGACGAGCCGCCACGCCCCTACTAGGGCAACTTTCGCTCTTGACTCATAAGCCCGCGCTAACCGCTGGCAACGTCCCGACCGGGGTCGTCACGAACTTTGGCTAATCCACGGAACAGCCAAGTGTACCGCTCCGTTTCTGGAGGAGCGCTGCGCCTCGCGTCGATCTATATCGAACCCGCGAACCGCATGAGGTGCCGGGCTCGCGCCGACGGGGCTACGACCAGAACTCGTCCCAAGCGTAGAGGTCGTGAAAGTGCTCCCGACCGTCAGTAATCCGACCGTCCTTGAGCTGGAAGACAATACAGTCGCCAACATCCAGGTGCTTGCCCTCTCGCTCCGCGGTGCTGCGTTGGATGCCGACCACGCGGTCGTCATCATCTGCAAGCAAGTGCTGCAACTCGGCCTGGAAGGTCCCTCCCGTCTCCTGCCCCAGCCCGGCGAAGTAGGCAAAGGTCGCCTCGCGGCCTTGGTAGTCCTTGGCCATCGAGCTGCGCCCCGGCAAGTGCCACACGGCGCTCTCGTCGAAGGTCTCGGTGAGCGTCTTCATGTCGGCCGTGTTGAAGGCCTCGTAAGCGCGCCGCATGATCGCCGCGTTTTCATCTGCTCTCATCGTTTTCCTCCGGTTCGCTGCTCACAGTCCGCGCGGGAACCTAACAGGCCGAGGCCGGGCCTCGTCGTTTGCGCCCGATCCGCCGGTTCGCCTTGAGCTGGGTGAAGACCGGCTCGACCATGCACTGTCTTCGTGAGTAGAGATCGCCAGGAACATCACCGCCTTCGCCTCGGTGGCCGTCGTCGAGAACGCGTTGTGGGCGGTATAGCGAACCGATCTAGACGTGCCGATCCCGAGCGCTCGCGAGTGCAAGCGACTGACCAACGCGAAGCCCGATCTCGCGCGCCCGAACTGCCGATCTGCGCTGGATCTCCACGCACCGAACTCGCGTACCGAACGTCACCAGCCGAGTGGCGTGAGGCGCGCCGTATCGACACGTACGCGTGCGAGCACGGGCCCGAGCGGGCAATCTGTGCCGGCACTGGTACCGAAGAGACTTCGGTCGGCGATGGGGGATAGCGAATGAAGCGTTGGCCGCTGTTCGCTGCGATTGCGTATGTGGTGTTGCTGTTCGCGGGGCTGTTTGTGGTTCCGGCGGCGCCCGAAGTGACGGCGTCTGGTGTCCGGTTGGTTCGCTATTTCCGGGATCACGGCGATGGCGTCCGGGTGGTCACGTGGTTGAGCACTGTGTCTATGGTCCCAATTGTGTTGCTCATTGCGCACTGGCGGTCTCGCCTCACGGGGATGGGTCGGGATGTCATGCTGCTCGGCGGCGCGGGGTTGGTCGTTTCGACGATTGTGTGGTCATGGTTCAACGCGGGACTCGCGTTGCATGCGGACACGCTCGATCCGCATGTCGCTCGGACAATTGCGAACGTGAGTGCTTATTTCGGGCCGGTCCTGACCGTGTCGATCGTCTTGCTCATCGTCCCGATCGGCTTGGCGGCTTGGCGCGGTGAGGGCGGGTTTCCACGATGGCTCGCGTGGCTCACTGGCGTGTTTGCGGTAGAGCAGTCAATCGAGACGATCACGGTGTTCGGGAAGCGGGGGTTCTTTGCTCCCGGTGGGCCGATGAACTTCGCGCTCGGTGCGGGTCTGTTCGTCGTCTGGGTCATCGCCGCAGGCGCGGCTTCCAGCACATAGCTTCTGATCGGCGCTCCTAGTTGAAGCACGGACGTCGCTGACACGTTTATTGTCCGCTAATGAGAGAAGCCTCCGAGGGAGAGGTGGAGCTGCTGACGCGACCACCTCCCCCGAGGGGGCATCTCTCGGTGCAGGTAACGCCAGGCTGACGCCGCTTGGTCGACACACCCCCGATGGAGCGCATCCAGGCTGGACACCCGGTCGCGCACGTCGCAGCGGAGCGCGGGGTCGTCCGTCTCCCTGGTACACGGTCATGCACGTCACCCTTCCTGCTTCCACGGTGAGGATCGTCACGGTGCGGAGCGCGCCGGAGGCGTACGCAGCGAAGCCCGCCTCTCCGTTCGCCCAGAGCGGCACGGTCCGCCAGTCCTCGCCGCGCGTCCGGAACACCCGCCGCATGAACGCGCCGCAGTCGTCCGTGCCCCGGTACCAGTTCCACATCGGCGGCATCTCGAGCACGACGTCGTCGGCAAGCAGCGCGGTGAGCTCCGCGACGTCAGCCCGCTCGAACGCGGCGACGAAGCGGTTGACGACGACGCGCTGCTCGGCCGCCGGCTCGGCCTGCGCGTCCGGGTCGACGCCCGCCTCGCTCAAGCGCGCCCGTGCTCGCTGCAGGGCGCTGTTGACGCTCGCGGTTGTCGTGCCGAGAAGATCTGCGACGCCCGCGGCGGGCACGTCGAGCACCTCGCACAGGATGAGCGCCGCCCGCTGGCGGGGCGGCAGCAGCTGCAGCGCGGCCACGAACGCGAAGCGGAGCCGGCTTCGCTCGACGGCCGACGCCGCCGGGTCGGCGGGGAGCGGCTGGAGCCACGGCACCTCGAACCCCGGGACGAACGCCGCCTCCGGGTCGTCGAAGGCCGGGCCGACCCCGGATGGCAGCGGCCGGCGCTTCCGGCTCTCGAGCGCGTTCAGGCAGGCATTCGTCGCGATCCGATACAGCCAAGTGCGAATCGAGGCCCGCTCCGGGTCGTAGGTCGTATACGCCCGCCACGCTCGCAGCATGGTCTCCTGCACGAGGTCGTCCGCGTCGTGGGCTGACCCCAACATCCGGTAGCAGTGCACCCGCAGCTCATGGCGATGCGGTTCGATCGCGGCTTCGAACTCCATCAGCGACGTACGGAAGCATCGTTGTCGGCCAGCTTCAGCTGCTTGCGGACCGCGTTGATGTGGTGGGCCGTCATCCGCTTGTACATCGGCGTCCCGACGATCTTCGTCAGGGGATTCCTCGACTGCTTGTCGCGATCGACCCGCCGCACGAGCGCGCCGGGGAAACGGCGCAGATCCTCGATGGCCGGCTGTTGCGACGGTAACCCATAGTCTTCCGACATGTTTGCCCATGCGGTCCAGCCGTGATCGTCCATGTGCTGATCCTCTGGGGAGTGATCGCCGCTGCCGTCGCGCTGGCTGTGGTGGTGCACCGGAGGAGAGCGCGCGACGAGGCGCCGGAGTACCAGTCCGCATTGACTTTCGTCGGAGCGGCCTACGGTCTGTTGTTGGGTCTCTTGGTGGTCTTCGCGGTGGGTCACTTCTCCGACGTCCGGCACGAGTCTCAACAGGAGGCGAGTTCGCTCGTCGCGCTCCAAGACACGGTGCGTGTCTACCCGCCCGAGACGAGTGATCCGGTTCGGCGCGACGTGGTCTGCTATATGCGCTCGATCGTCGACGACGATTGGCCGTCGATGGAGCGAGGGAATCACCTGGAGGCACGGCGCACGCTCGCGTTCGGCGACCGGGTTCGCGCAGACGTTCGTAACCTTCCGAGCGGCGATCCGATGCAGGGATCCGCCTATGGGCGCGCCAACACTCTCATCACCGACGCGGGCCAATCCCGGCAGCGACTGTTGTTCTTCACCGAACCGGAGATCCCCATCGCGTTGTGGATCGTCATCTACGTTGGCGCGTTTCTCGTGATCCTCCTGCTCACCGCCCACTACGCCACGCGCCCAGCTGGTCGGGTCGCCGCACTCGGCAGCGTGGCCGTGCTGATGACGGTGGTCGTGGGCGTCCTGGGAATGCTCGACCAGCCGTTCGGCATTGGCGCGCGAGTGCACCCCGACCAGATGCGTCAGGCGGTCGACCTCGTGCTGACGGGCGAAAAGAACCCGGCAATCCTGCGGCCCTGCCGATGAGTACCGCCCAACGGCCGGCGGCCGCTTGCCGGCGCCGACCACCACGGGGAAGGTCCAGATCCGGAACTCATCGATGAGGTCGTTCTCGAGCAGCGTTTGCATCAGGTCATCGCCGCCGCGGCCGGAACTCACTACTCCGGCGGAATGCGATTACGTGCTCGCTGCACGCGCTTCGGTGATCCGGAAGATGGGATGGTCTGCTGGGTCGGGGAGGGCGCGCAGCACCGAGCCGACGGTGGGCATCTTGTTATACCGCTCTGCATAAGAGGCGAGCAGCGGGGGCCGCTCGGCCAGGGGGACATCCGCGACCTCGATGTCCTCGACGTGGCTGCGCTGCGAGAGGCGGGCGGCATGCGACGCCTCCAAGTTGCGCGCCCAGTCGCTCGCTCCCCGGTAGGAGACGAGATAGCGCTCGCCGTTCTGCTCGAGCACGGCGACGGGGGTCGTGTGCCAGCGCCCACTGTGCCGGCCGCGCACGGACAGCTTGGAGATCATCGACGGCTGGAACAACACGGACATGCGGTTGCCCACATGGCGTTGCATCCAAGGTGGCTTGATGTAGCGACGGTCGTTCACAGGGTCTCCTTTGCCGGCGGAGGCGCTGTCGTTCCCCTGTCACCGGCGCTGTCCGCCCTACGACGACGGTGCCACCCGCACGTGCATCCGACATCACGCGAGCGCGTCATTCGCTTTCTTGCTATTCCATTGGCCTCGCGAAGAGCGTCGCCTCGGTTCGCGAGTTGCGGTCCCGAGCGAGCGGCGATATGTTCACCCCTATGGGTGAATATCCTGTCGGTGTGCTCGACCGGGTCCTCTCGGCAGTCTCGGACCCCACGCGCCGCGCCATCCTGGCCCGTCTTGCCGACTCGGACGCGCGGGTCACGGACGTCGCCAGCGCCTTTCCGATCTCGCTCAACTCGACCTCGAAACACATTCGGGTGCTCGAGGGCGCAGGCCTGGTGCGACGGACGGTGCGTGGGCGCGAGCACATCTTGACCCTGGATGCGGCGCCGCTTGCCGAAGTTGCCGGATGGATCGAGCACTACCGCAGGTTCTGGAGCGATCAGCTCGCCTCGCTCGATGCTTTTGTCACTGGCCGCGACAACGCCGAGAGATCGTCGTGACGGACGAATACTTGGTCACCGTCCGGCGGGAGATCGCGGCCCCGGTCGAAGATCTCTTCGACGCATGGTTGGACGCGCGAAGCCTCGGGTCGTGGCTCAAGCCGGGGGGCATTCGGGAGACTCGGGCCGAAACGGATCCGCGTGTCGGCGGGGCGTTCCGCGTCGTCATGGTCGACGACGAATCCTCGATCGAGCACACCGGTACCTATCGGGAAATCGACCGACCCCGTCGTCTGGTCTTCACCTGGTCGTCGCCCGCAACCCGGTTCCGGAACTCGATCGTGACCGTGACCTTCCAACCGTCGTCCAGCAGCTCAACGGTGGTCGAGATCCATCAGGTCGGGCTTCCCGACGAGGAAGCGCGGGTCGGGCACCACGCGGGATGGTCGGACGCCCTGCGCGAGCTCGACCGCACCACCCAACAACAGGAGGGCTGAATCGTGACGTCGCGTGTCCAGGCTCGCGAAGGAGAGGAAGCAACGATGGCATCCCATGCAGTCGGCACTCGCGAAGAATGGCTCGCAGCGCGCCTCGAGCTGCTCGAAGCTGAGAAGGAATTGACGCGTCGCAGCGACGAGCTTGCCCGACGGCGGCGTGACCTGCCCTGGGT